>JAKMGR010000069.1 GCA_022424805.1 Verrucomicrobiales bacterium | reverse complement strand
GCGTTGGAGATTCGCTCCACGAGATACCCAAGCGGGTCGCGATCACCGGAGAGGAATTTCAGCGCTCCGCGATGATGCTCAATTGCGAGAGCGGGCCGGCTCAGTAGCTCATCGGCGACTGACCCGTTCAGCGCCCTCGTCAGAATCATTTCGTCATTCAGGTAAGGAAGCATGAACGCGTTCACTGCCTCGACGACCTCATCGCTTTCGCTAGTCAGATGCATGCATACGTCGTAGGCCGCGTTTTTGAATCCTTCATCCATCTCCAGACTCAGGGCCAGAGCCGTTACATGAAGAGCTTTGTCAGGATCGGAGTAGTAGCTCAGGTCAATCAAGGCTTCCAACCTCACGCGCTGCGACTCGTCGGTGATCGCCTTTTTCAGCAAGGCAAGCACCTCACCCTGATCCATTTCCGTCTGCCAATATCGCAGCACTCGAAGGGCCGCCGTTCGCTCGTGATGATCTGAGGAATCAAGCAACTCGCGAAGCAATTCGAGATTGGGCTGATTGAAATTCTGGTGGAGCCAGAGTGCCTCCATCTTCTTTTTCAAGCCTTCGCCCCCAGACTCGGCCATCCAGTCCTTGAGCACTGGCAGAACATCGTCGGCTTCGCGCTGCTGCAACTCGTGACGAGCATGATATCGCGCCCGGTAGTTGCTATGTCCAAGCGTGGCGAGAAGTGAAGAAACGGGCTCACCGAGAATCTCGGGCTGCCAGTCGAGTGGACGCGTCTTGTGAGTGATCCGCCAGACACGGCCATAGGTTTTAATATGCCGGGGATCGCGGAAATTGTAGGTCGTGTGACCAACGATGGGATTGTAGTAATCGAGCACGTAGAGCGCGCCATCAGGACCAATCTGCATCGCCACCGGGCGAAACATGATGTCGGTCGCTGTCAGCATTTCATTCTCTTCTCCATAAGGCTGACTCGCAGCGACACCTGATCCACTCTCGTCGAGCTTGTACCAACGCACGCCATGCCACCCTTTCATCTGGTTCGTGACATACCAGCCCCTGACTTCCTCCGGAAAATGATTCGACTGCAGAAATTCGTTTCCGCAGGTCGGACGGCGTCCCGATGGCGTGAACGAAACCTTGTCTCGACGACCACGATGATTGTCGTATTTCGTCTTTTTCGGGAAAGTAAAATTGCTCGCCGTATGGGACATGTAGTAGTTCAAACCAGGTGAAGCATCTGCGAGAAAAGGCTGCCCCTGGTTGTCGAAAATGATTCCCCAGACGTTAGACCATCCGAAGCTCGCAAAGACCTCCAGTTTATTGATTCGGGGATCATGGCGAAAAACCGCTGCCTGATGAGCGCGCACCGGGCCGCCCGGTGTCTCGACCTGGGAATTCAGGAACAAACCCTGACCGTAATACAATCGTCCGTCCGGCCCCCACTGAAATGCCGAGATGAAATGGTGGTTATCTTCCGTACCGAATCCCTGGAGAATGATTTCTTTCTTGTCTGCTTTTCCATCACCATCCGTATCCTGAAGCTTCACCAAATTGGGCTCGTCCGTGACGTAGGCGGTTCGTCCACCATCCTCCACTGCCAGGCCAAGCGGAAGATACAGCCCCTCGTAAAAAACGGTATGCTTATCAGCCGCGCCATCCTTGTCAGTGTCTTCAAGAATGATAACCGAATCCTTGATCGGAACACCGGGCTTCGCATGTGGCTGCGTAGGAATATTCCCCACCCATAGGCGCCCCTGCGAATCAAAAGTCATCGCTGCCGGACTATGCAGAGGAAAGTCGACCTCAGAAGCATAAAGATTGATCTGGTAGTCAGGATGAAGAGTAAAATAATTGATGGCCTCTTCGGGAGGCAACAACTTAGGAGCTTCGCCGCCGACTAAGTCAGTCGCCCGCACCCATCCCGCAGACGCCAGGGTGAGAGTGGCAAGAATCGAAAGAAGAAGTTTCATGGAAGAGGATTCAATTTTTTGGCTTCGGAATGAATGCTCTGATCCAGTTCTGCAACTATCATATCGAGTTGCTTCATCTCAGGAGGGTAGCTTACAATCCCAAACGGTTCCCGCCTTCGGCCGTAGACATACTCGCCGTTGATCGGACGCCAGCGGAAAAAGAACTGCTTGTTCTTTTCGACCACCAGCTGGCGCAAATTCTCCATCTTACCTGACCACGGGTCAGTAATTCCCAATCCTCGTGCCAATTCTTCCGCCACAACGCGATGCCCTTTGTCATTCAATTGGAGGCCATCGATTGTCAATCTCTCGCTCACCCCGCCCTCCATCGCAGCCAGAGTCGGGCCGAAAAGGTCGACGAAGTGCAGCTCGTTCTGTTTCGCAACCTCTTCGATCTTTCCGGAATACAACTCCAGATGCGCATTGCGCCCGGATGGATCGGAATGCGCTCCACCAAGGTTTTCCTGTGCAATGGGCGAAACCAGAATCAAGCGCGGCGACGATTCACCGTTGAATTTTTGCGACTGCAATTTGTCAATCAGCCACTGCTAGTCGGCTGCAAATTTCGCGAGTCCCTTTTCCCCTTGGAATGACTCCGGCGCGCCGAAACAAAGCAGGATCGCATCCGCCTTTCGCGCTTTGAGATGGGCGGAAAGAATGCGGTGATCCGCATCGGACTCGAACCCGAACCCATATCCCGGACTTGGATCGTCCGGCTCGCCAACACCTGCTGAGCGTATGAAATTGTAGGGCCGCGGCATCATCGAAACTTCATCCCCGCTCCAGGCCATGTTCCGAATCACCGGCGCACGAGAACTGGCATGGTGAAAAACCAGCGTCTCGAAATAGCCAAAATACTGAAGACGCTCGGCAAAGCCACCACCCAGTATCACAATCCGATCCCCAGATTCCGTGCCGAGCGGATTCTTTGATTCATCAGCTCGAAGCACAGGCGAAAAACAGCTGAGAAAAATTGTGACGGCAGGGAGAAAAGCCGCCGCTTCAGAAATTCTGGAATATCTTTCCCCAGGACGAATTCCCATTAAGTCGAGCATAACCAAATGTTCTCGCCTACCACCCCGATATTATAGTATGAAACCAATGGGTTTTTTGGTAACTTTTCACCATGCCAGAACAGGAAGCACCTCCCTACTCTCAACTGGTGAGAGCAGAAGCAGAAGCCCTCGGACAGCTCTTTGATCTCATGGAAGGCTGCTATCTTTTCGCTAAGGATCTAAACCATCGATATTGTCGATGCAACGAGCCTTTGTGGCGGGATTTTGGAAATTCCTCGGAGCAAGACATGCTGGGAAAAACTGATACCGACTACTTTCCTCCTTCCGTGGCGAAAGCCTATTACGAACACGATCTACAGGTCATCCACTCCCGAAAAGCTATCCTGAACGACGTCTGGCTGGTCCCCTCCCGCAACACGCTGAGTTGGTATCGAATCCACAAGTTGCCGGTATTTGCATCGACCAGATCGGGGAAACGGGGAAAAGTCATTGGAGTCGCCGGGACCATGCTCCCCTACGAAGGTCCTGGCCCCGTTCCGCCCGAATACGACCGTGTGAAACCTGCCCTCGTTCTCGCCAATCGGAACGACGGAGTTGCGGTTCTGGTTAGCGAACTCGCTTCCGCAAGTGGCTACTCCATGAACCAGTTCACCCGCGTTTTTCGAACCCTATTTCACATGAAACCTGTCGAGTTCCTCATGCGCCTGCGACTCGCCCGCGCCTCCCGGTTACTACGCAGTGACGAGAAGCCTATCGTCGAAATCGCGATAGAATGTGGATTCTACGATCAGAGCTCTTTCACGAAGGCCTTTCGCAATCAATTCGGGGTAACCCCGCATCGCTATCGCCGCAGCCCATTGGGATCGCGCGGAGAAGTGGGTGCTCCGGTTGTTTAGAAGAACGAATTGGATTGAAATACCTCGGATCATACCCAGTTGCATCAACCACCCAATAGGGTTGAGTTCCTCACCTAACAGCGTTACACCAATCCTATGAAATCTTTCATCGCCACAACTCTGCTCGCCTTCACTGTTGGCGTCAGCCACTCCGACGAACGCCCCAACATTCTCTTCGCCATCTCGGACGACCAGTCCTGGCCGCATGCTTCGGCCTACGGGACGAAATGGGTGAATACGCCCGGCTTTGATCGTGTTGCCCGCGAAGGTCTCTTGTTTCACCAGGCCTACACACCCAATGCAAAGTGCGCGCCAAGC
>JAKMGR010000051.1 GCA_022424805.1 Verrucomicrobiales bacterium | reverse complement strand
ATGTGCGAGTTAAGGAGTAGCGGGGGGCAGGTTCTATTTTGCGCCAACTCCCCAAACACTCGACGCAGAAACTCATCCATCGCCGCGACGAACTTGGGGCAATATTGCGGCTTTCCCCATTCGCCGTGTTTGGCTTTAGGGATGACACGGAGTTCGTTTGCGACGGCGAGTTTATCCAGCTTTTTGCGAAAATCAACGTACCTCTCGCCGGGCTTATCATTTCCTCCGTCAAGCATGAGGATGGGCGGAGTCTGCTCTGACAAATGCGTGATCGGTGAACCTTGCGCGTAGACCTCTGGCACTTCTTCAAACTCACCACCGAAGAATATCACACAGTTCTTCATGCTTCTGCTTTTGGATTCCTTGACTCTCGCTAGCTGGTCCACTCCAGACCCCATAATAACAAAGGCCTGAAGAGCATCGGACTGCTCCGGATGATTCCCTTTGTCAGCAAAGGCTGAATCCCCACTTGTCGTAGCGAACATGGCAGCAAGGTGCCCGCCAGCAGAGCTACCGATTGCAGCAATGCGGCTCGGGTCGACACCCAGTTCTTCCGCATTGACACGCATCCACCGCACGGCGGCCTTACAGTCGAGAACCGCTCCAGAAGACTTCGCTTCTGTCGCGAGGCGATAATCGACATTTGCTACGACATAGCCAAGACGCGCCAAATCCTGAGCGGTCTGCCTAAAAGCCTTTCGGCTCCCGCCGATCCAGCCACCACCATAAGTGAGAACAATGCCCGGGAGAACTGCCTCGTCGTCGATTCGAAACCTGTCGAGTTGAACTTCGCGATCTACGAATTTGGCGTAAGGAACGTCGGCCTTGATTCGAGGTTCCTCCGCCCCTGCCTTATCAACGAAGATCGAACCAACTCCCACGATCGCCGCGAAAACGAAATAGTGAAACCTCATAGTTTCGTCCCACAACTCTTGCAAAAAAGCGCCTTGGGGTCGTGTCCCTCGAGACCACACTCGTTGCACTTGCGATTGTCCATGCGGATTTGAGCGTAGCGACCATAAATTTCTGCCGTCACAATTCCCGTTGGCACTGCGATGATCCCGTAACCGGTCAAGATGATAACTGTAGCCAGCATTTTCCCGGCTACCGTAACCGGCGTCACGTCGCCATATCCAACCGTCGAAATCGTTACGATGGCCCAATAAATCGACTGTGGCACATTGTTGAATCCCACCTTTTCCGCGATCACCCCCTCAACGATATACATCATCGTACCGAGAATCATGGTCACCGCGAGGACATAAAAAATGAAAACAGAGATCTTTGCCCAGCTTGCTTTCATCGCGCTGAGAAGATGATTCGCCTCACCGATATGCCGGGTCATTTTCAACACTCGGAAAATTCTCAGCAATCGCAAAATCCTCAATACCAGCAAGTAATGCGTTCCATTTACGAGGATCGTCAAATAAGTCGGGATAATCGATATCAGATCAATGATTCCGTAAAAGCTGAAGATAAACTTCTTTTTCTTCCTTACCACCCAAATGCGGATCGCATACTCAATCGAAAATAAAATCGTGAAGACCCATTCGGCGATGTAGAAAAAACGCCCCACTCGGTCACTGAGAGTCTCGACGCTCTCCAGCATGACGATGGCAACGCTGATTCCGATTGCCCACATCAGTATGATATCGAACGTCTTTGCCGCCCTGGTATCAGATAGGAAAATCACTCTCCAAATCTGATCTTTCAGCGAATCACTTTCGTGAGCTTCGGGATTATGTCCGGGTTCATGAGACATGCTTCAGCATGGTCTATCGAAAGTTGATCGCAATTGCAAACTTCTCTTCGGTCAGTAACGAGCCAAATTTCATCTTTTCAGCACCAGTGGTTTCCCCTATCGTTTTGCTAGGTATTCCGAATCGATCCGATACGTCTCATGTCCGATACTCAAACCAACGAACAACTGCAGGCTGACGATGTCGCCGCCATAGACGAACTCCGCGCTTCCTACGACCAGCTTCGAAGTGAACTCGGGAAAATCATCGTCGGTCAGGAAGCGGTCATTGAGCAGATTGCGATCTGCCTTTTCGCCCGCGGCCACTCCTTGATTATGGGTGTGCCAGGGCTCGCGAAAACACTTCTCGTTTCTCGCCTCGCCGAAACAATGTCCCTGCAATTTTCCCGGATTCAGTTTACTCCCGACCTGATGCCGATGGATATCATCGGAACGGAAATTCTTCAGGATGACGGAAGCGGACGACGCCAATTCGAATTCGCAAAAGGCCCCGTCTTTTCCAACATCGTCCTCGCCGACGAGATAAACCGTGCCCCCTCAAAAACACAGGCGGCCATGCTCGAGGCAATGCAGGAGCACCGCGTCACCGTTGCCGGACATACTTTCGAACTCGACCAGCCCTTCTTCGTACTTGCGACACAGAACCCGATTGAGCAAGAAGGAACCTACCCACTTCCCGAGGCACAGCTGGACCGCTTCATGTTCATGATCGGAGTTGATTACCCAAGCCGGGATGAAGAAGTCATGATCGCCCGGACAACGACGGGGGCAGCTCTTCCTGCGCTGGAGCATATTCTCGATGGCGAGCGCGTCATACGATACCAGGACCTTGTTCGTCGCGTTCCCGTTCCCGACCACATTTACCATTTCGCAGTCGATCTCGTTCGCCGAACCCGCCCCGAGGCAGAGGATTCTCCCGACTGGATCACTCCCTATGTCGGATGGGGTGCCGGACCTCGCGCGGTGCAATATCTCATTCTCGGAGCGCGTGCACGTGCCGCTCTGCAAGGCAGCTACATGGTTCGCCAGGAGGATATCGTCGCCGTTGCCGAACCCGTTCTTCGCCACCGCGTCATCAAAACCTTCACCGCGGAATCGGAAGGCATCACCTGCCGATCCATAATTGCCCGACTCGTTGAGGAATTGAGCAAAGAGGGTTAACTCGAAGCCCCAAGTGGGTTCAATCACCGACCTAACCCTATTGATTCTTGGCCGAACCGATCCAGAGAGATTTTCTTGATCCCGCCGTTCTTGGGCGCCTCATGGGCCTGCCCTTGAATGCCCGCCACGCTATGCTCGGAAGCGTCTCGGGGCGCCATCGAAGCCCGATTCGCGGGTCGGCCCTCGAATTTGCTCAGTATCGAAAATACGTCCCTGGTGATGACACGCGCCGTCTCGATTGGCGCACCTGGGGACGGACGGATCGTTACTACATCAAGGAGTTCGAGGCGGACACCAACCTACGACTCTGCTTCATTATCGACACGAGCGGATCGATGGCCTATGGAGAGGAAGGAAAAACGAGGCTCGACTACGCGAAGAGCATCGTCGGAACACTCGCCTATCTTGCCTCGCAGCAAGGCGACGCGGTGGGACTCTATGCCGGGTCGAAAAACGATACGGACACGCCCTTCACTCGCGAAATCCCACCCAAGCGTGGACCGAGGCATCTCGGCGTAATGCTGGACCAAATCGCTCTGCTAGAAGCCTCGGGCGAGACGGGCTTGGTCGAAGCCATTCACCAAGCTGCGGAAAAAATCGCGCAACGTGCCCTGATTGTGAT
>JAKMGR010000517.1 GCA_022424805.1 Verrucomicrobiales bacterium | reverse complement strand
GCGAGGAATCAATCCTCGTCCTTGTCATCCTCTTCCAGCTCGACATCAACGCGGATACCATGCTTCTGAGCTGAGGCGATCGCAAGACTACGAATTGCGCTGATCGTCTTGCCGTTTCGGCCGATGACGCGACCAGCATCGTCTGGATGCAGTCGAATGGTGTAAAGATGGCGGTCGCCATCTTTTTCGTGAATCACACCCGCATCTTCAGGATGCTGAATCAACTGGACCACCACATACTCCAGAAACTCATGAATCGCGAGCTCCGGTTCCATGCGGCAAAACTCTGAAGAGCTAAAATCAGGCAGAAGCTTCCGCCTGACGTGCCTTCTTAATGAGGCTGCGAACCGTGTCAGAAGGCTGCGCACCGTTCCCGATCCACTTATCGACCTTTTCCAGATCGATCTTCGTCTGATCCTCTTCCTTCAAAGGGTCATGGGTACCGATCACTTCGATGAAGGCACCTTCGCGACGTGCGCGTTGGTCTGCCACCACGATGCGGTAAAACGGGCGACCTTTCGCCCCTTCGCGTCTCAATCTGATCTTAACCATGTTCGTAGGTAGTTGATGAAATCCCGCAGTTTTCGCAGGAGGAGGAAATTCATACGTTCAATCGGCGAAAAATCAAACGCTAGTTTCCAGAAAATATCGCCGTTTTTGCTTACTCAGGGAAAACACATTCTCGCGAGGTTTTCGCTTGGAATAAATCATTAGCTCGGGTTCAATGCCCCTATGCCCATCGAGGAATCAGAAATCGCCGAGCACACCGAAACCGTAAAGAAGCTCACCAGTGCTCTGAACCAGGTCCTCTTTGGCCAGGACGAACTCATCGACAGCGTCGTCACCGGACTGCTTGCTCGAGGACATATTTTGCTGGAAGGTCTTCCCGGACTCGGAAAAACCGAACTGGTCAAGGGCCTTGCAAAAACCCTAGACCTCGAGAACAAGCGTATCCAGTTCACTCCCGACCTGCTCCCCGGTGACATCACCGGAAACCCCGTCCTCCGCGAGACACCCGAAGGGCGTGAATTCGTTTTTCAGGAAGGCCCCATCTTTGCCAACCTCGTCCTCGCCGACGAGATCAACCGGGCTTCGCCAAAAACTCAGTCTGCCCTCCTTGAGGCAATGCAGGAACGCCGGGTCACCGTCCTCGGCGATTCCCACGAGCTGCCCGATCCCTTTTTCGTGCTCGCCACGCAGAACCCCATCGAGCTTGAGGGAACCTACCCCCTGCCCGAGGCGCAGCTCGACCGCTTTCTTTTCAAACTCGAAGTCCATCGCAACCCTGTCGAAACCCTCGAACAAATCGTGAAAAACCGCGAGATGGGCGTCGAACCAACCGTCGAGAAAGTTCTCACTCGCGACGAACTCGCCAGCATTACCGCAGCAGTTCGTGAAATTTACCTCCCGGATGTTGTAGCCTCTTACATCGCCCGGATCGTCGATGCCACTCATCGCGGTTCCAGCGATGCAGCAAACTATATCAAGTATGGAGCCAGCCCACGCGCGGCTCTCGGACTTGCCTCTGCCTGCAAAGCGCGAGCACTCATGGATGGTCGGATCAATACCAGCTTCGAAGATGTCGCAGCCGTCGCCATTCCCGTATTGCAGCATCGCATCATTCTCGAATACGAAGCACGCATCGAAGGCAAAACCAATCGCGGGGTTGTCGAGGAGCTTCTGGAAGAAGTAGCCAGACAGGACCTCGATCTGCCCGCCACTCTCAAGGACGAATGAGAGCCCTCTGAAACAGGCCTCCGCCTGAAGTCGTAGCTTCCCCCCATCCGAATGTTTAAAAAACGCAGTCTCTTATTGCTAATCGTCCTGACCTCTGTGCTGGTCAATACGGCAACGGCTGAGACGCAAATTCTGCGCCATGTCTACCCGAAGCTAAGAAATACGACCGTCGAGATCAACAGCACTTTTGGCATTGCGGCGAGAAACGGCTCCCTACCCTACCGGGTAACCATCATCAACAATACCGGCGCGGATCGAGCCTGGAACGTGGAACTCAGCGAAGGAAGGTCCATACGAACAGTGACCTCACAGAGCATCGAGGTCAGAAACGGAGCAACCGTGGAGACCGAAATTATTCTCCCCTTCGCACCTGAATTTACTAACCGCTCTTATCGCGACCTGTCTGCCAAGATCAGTTCGCCCGGGCTGCCATCGGTCGAGCGGAATATCGGCTACCAGACCGTAACCAACATTCCCACCATCGCGATGAGCCAGCGGCTTGGCCAGCGGAGCCTGTCCACACTGGACAAAACCGTGAAGCAGCGAAACTCCAACGATCCGCGATTCGCCAATTCCTACAATCCCCAGCAGCTTTCCACCGATTGGCGCGCCTACACCGCCCTCGATTACCTGCTGATCGATTTGGAATCCTGGCGGCAAATCGATCAAGCCCAACGCCGCGCCATTCTTGAGTGGGTAAGGCTAGGAGGTATCCTCGATATTTTCGGCACCGAAGACGACCTCTCTGGCCACAATCACAGCACCCACTTTGATGCACTCAAGATCGAAGGTCTTCTCCACACCCGCTCCACC
>JAKMGR010000516.1 GCA_022424805.1 Verrucomicrobiales bacterium | reverse complement strand
AACATGCGAGTGTGGAGGCGTTGTTTCGCATTGCGAGACGGTCCGAGAATCCCGTTAGAAGAATCCTGGCCAGTTGCTCCCCGGTGGGATTGCTGTTCTGATTCGGCTCGGAAAACCAGTGCTGGGCAACGCTGGTGATCTGTCCGGCAATTCGATCCACATCGCGGCAGGCTCCGGCATGGATGCCAAGTCTCTCACCAAGTTCGCGGCGAAAATTGTTCTGCTTCATCTGCTCCCACGCCCGCAGCAATGCCTGAAAGTCGGAAATGTCATCAGACTGTGCAAAGTCGACGGGCATGAGGTGTTCGGAACTGTGTTTTCGGTTGGGAAAAAGGGGGCGACTCTGTGTCAGTGCCGTGATCACTGCAATGAGATCGAGACATCCCTCCGAGGCTGCTTCGTAAACGATGCGTCCGAATCGTGGGGGAACCGGCAGCCTGCTGATTTTTTGCCCAAGCGGAGTGAGCGTCTCTTTCTCATCGAGTGCACCGATGAAGCGAAGCCTTTCGATGGCTTCTTCAAACCCTTGTGAGTCCGGTTTTTCAAACCAGGGGAAATCCCGAACGGACTCCACGCCGCTGGAGGAGAGAATCAGAATTGCCTCGGTGAGATCCATGCGCTTGATTTCGGCAGGTGTCGCAGCAACCCGCCCCTCGTGGTCGCGTTCGCTCCACAAGCGAATGGCAGTGCCGGGCGCTGTTCGTCCGGCCCGTCCGGCGCGTTGGTCAGCAGAGGCGCGAGATATGCCTTCGATATGAAGGGTTGTGATGCCGCGCCGATGATCGAATGCGGATCGTCGCTCCAGCCCGGAGTCGACCACGAGTCGAACACCATCAATCGTGATTGATGTTTCCGCTACATTAGTCGCGACAATGATACGTGGCTTCCCCCCCTGTGCGACAGCGGCGTCCTGTTTTGCGGGAGGAAGTTCACCGTAGAGTTCGTGGATTTCAAAACCGGATGCCCAGGATGCTTTGCGCAGAGTCTGAGCTGTCTTGTTGATCTCGTATCTTCCCGGCAGGAAGATGAGAACGTGGCCCTCGATTCCGCTGGCTTTGAGGTGATTCCGAATCGTTCGCGCGATGTGATCGTGGAGTTCGCCCTTGTGACGTTCCTTCGGGGGAGCGTGAACAATGTCGACAGGAAAGGTTCGTCCTTCAGAAACGAGATGGTGATGTCCCTCACCGAGATACTCTCTCAGCACCGCGGCATCGAGGGTCGCGGACATCACCACGATTTTCAGGTCAGGGCGATTGGTGCGCTGCACTTCAAGGCATCGAGCGAGACTGATGTCGCCGAAGAAATGGCGTTCGTGAAACTCATCGAGGACGACTGCGGAAACTCCCGAGAGATCTGGGTCATCGATGAGTTTGCGAATGAGAATGCCCTCAGTGACGAAACGGACGCGGGTGCATTTGGAAACGGAATTCTCAAATCGAACCTGGTAGCCGACCTCTTCGCCGAGTCGGACGTTTCGCTCGTGCGCGACGCGACTGGCTAGCATTCGAGCGGCAATTCGGCGCGGCTGAAGAACGTAGATTTCCCCGTCATTGCATTGCCCGGACTCGAGCAGAAATTGTGGGATCTGGGTCGATTTGCCCGAACCGGTCGGGGCTTCGATGAGCACACGGGGGGAATCGGACGTGAGGGCCCGCGCGAAGTCGATCTCCAGATCGAAGATGGGAAGCGAGTGATCGCGCGGCATTCTGATTTACCGGGGGCGGGTCATGTTGAAATGCCCGAGCACTCCGGATTTCTTCGAATAGGTCGCTTTGAACTGGGAAGGAGTAATCGTTGCCTTGTGGCCAAAGGTTCCAAAAATGCCGAGGCTCTTGGAACCGTCGACAAGAGTTCGTGATCCGCGGCTCTGAGCGGGAAATCCTACCTTGTAGCCGCCCTTAATGTTGTTCTTTTCCCCCCAGGTGGCGTGATAGTGAAAATCGAGCTCGCCCGGCTTCTTCTTTGACTCGCTGACAATGGCCCGCAGACTGCCGGTGTGACCGTTTGTCTTGGTTGTCCAACTCCCGTTCCAGG
>JAKMGR010000031.1 GCA_022424805.1 Verrucomicrobiales bacterium | reverse complement strand
AGCAGATTTGTTGACTCTCCTGTTACATGAAAGGATTTTTCGGAACTCTCATCGTTGTTTGCCTCCTCATCGGCGGGCTTTGGTATGCATATGATCCTCATATCAAGCAGCTGCTGGATAAAAATCCAACGATGTCGGAGAATGATACAGTGATCGGCAAAGGGGGCAAGGAAACCACTTCGTCCAAGCCTGCCGATAAATCTTATGCGCCTAAGTCAAAAGCTCCCAGCAAAAGCGCTCCTTCCAAGTCTTCGGCAACAGCAAGCAAGCCTGAGGCTCCAAAGGCTACGCCAAAAACGGAACTCGATTTGCTGCTTGAGGAAAAATATCCGATGCCCGATGTGATCCCGCTTCTCGAGATCGTCAGCAACTGGACCAACGTTCCCAAGCGAGCTTATCCCGCTGAAGTTTTTGCCAAAGAGACCGTCGCGTTTCAGCTTGTCGTGAATGGTCAAGCGATCGGGTCGAGCAATGTTGCTCCCGGTACACCTCTGACTCCGATTTCCTTTCAGAATGGGCAGATTCAGGTTGGCAACAAAGCGAATCCCGGAATGAATACGATACTCCCTGTCGAAAAGACAGACTTCAAAGAGCGCATCGAAAAGAGATACAATGACTACGTCGAGAAAGCCAAGATCCGCATTGCGACACAGCGTGCCCGCGTCAAAGAAGTCGTGCGAAAAGATCCTGCAAAGCTCGCAGCTCTGAAAGGAGAAGTGCCTCCTGCCACGGCTGCAAATGATAGCAATGATCCACGATTTTCTGCTGTAAAAACGAGCCTACGAAATGGGGAGGCTGCCAGTGTAACCCTAGAGGAAGCAACATCTTTCACGTGGAACGGATCGGAAAAAATCGGCGGGGAAAAACCAGGCACCTATGACACGGTGACCGTTCATTTTGAGGTGGCGACAATTTTTGGTCGATTTCCGGTAGATTACAAAGCGCTTCTGCAAAGCGGTCGAGTGGTTGGCTGGATCGATCCCATCACCGAAGATCGTATCTAATGCGTGCTGCAGCTGCGTTGTTTCTTCTCACTGGGACGAGCTTTTGTGCCGCCCCTGCGATTGCTGAAGACGGCGATATAGCACCCATACCACGGAGACTACCGCCAACTGGAGGAGTTGAAATTCCGGAGGGAACCCGGAAAGCGCTTCGCGAGCGAACAGACCAACTCAAAGACCGCGTTTGGGAAATTGATTTCAAAGAGCACGCCGCTGACGTCGGCATGCTCGTGAAGGCTGTCGACTTCGCCCTTCGCCACAACGAATTCTATTCGGAGAAAGACATTCCTCTCGCTGCCGAGATGCTCGATCTCGCCGAGGCGCGTTACAAAGAGATCGACGAAAACGATGCTACCCCGTGGCTGGATGAGCGAGGGTTAATGATTCGTGGCTACCGTTCCGAGATCGATAAATCCTACCAGCCATATGGTCTCGAAATTCCGAAGGACCTCGACCTGACGAAGCCTGTTCCGCTTCTCGTTTGGCTTCATGGCCGTGGCGATAAGATCACGGATCTCCACTTTCTCAATCGATGTCGCAGCAAGAGTCAGGCACTCGGAGGCTTCGCCTCGGGACAGCAGGACGCGATCATTCTTCACCCTTTCGGTCGTCAATGCATCGGCTGGAAACATGCGGGAGAGAAGGACGTTTTTGAGGCGATTGCAGCCGTGATGGAAGATTTTCAGATTGATCCTGACCGAATCGCTCTCGCTGGATTTTCCATGGGCGGAGCCGGGGCCTGGCATATTGGGGCTCACTATCGGGACCAATTCTGTGCAGTTCATGCCGGGGCAGGATTTGCGGAAACGAAAGAATACAACAATCTGAAACCGGACCAGTATCCTGCCGACTACGTGCAGGCGCTTTGGCAGGTCTACGATGTGCCTCACTACGTTCGAAATTTTCTGAACGGTCCTCTCCTTGCCTATTCCGGTGCCGAGGATAAGCAGAAGCAGGCCGCTGATTTAATGGGGCGCGAGCTTGCCAAGATCGACTACGAAATGAGTCACGTCATTGGTGAAGGGATGGGGCACAAGTACAATCAGGAGTCGGTCGACGAGATCTGGGCCTGGTTGAAAGAGTCCTGGAAAGCCGGTCGTAAGAAGCAGCCTGAGCAAATTCAGTGGCAGACTCCCAGTCTGCGATATCCCGGCTACGATGGCATCCGCATGCTTGGTCTCGATGAGCATTGGAAAACCGCATTCGCCGAGATGGAGTGGGATCGAACTGCAGGCACCATCGCGCTCGATTTGCAAAATGTCAGCGCTTTCGAGATTCGCGCGGGAGAGGGAAATTCTCTTGGCGGAATTCAGTTTTCCATTAACGGAGTGAAGCTCACGACTGATGATCCCGGTTTTCCTGTCGAAGCAATTCGTCTGCGCAAGGACGGAGACGAATGGGTCTGGGGGGAACCTGACAAAACTGTCAAACGGCCCGGCGTTCAGGGGCCAATAGACGATGCGTTCCTCTCTCCGTTTGTTGTGGTGCCGCCGGATCAGCCTCCGGCTTCCCCGAAGTTTGCGCGCTGGGTTCAGTTCGAGTTCGATCATTTTCGCGATCGCTGGGGCGCGCTAATGCGGGGGGACCTGCTGGTTTCCGCTTCAGGTGATCTTGACTCGGGCGACATCAGTGATCGCAACCTCATCCTTTGGGGAGATTTGGAATCAAATCGTATGATCGCAGAGATCGCCGATCAGCTTCCCGTGAAGTGGACCGACGGCGGATTCACATTCCGGGGAAAGGAATGGAAGAGTGACGAGCACGTTCCCGTAGCCATTTTCCCGAACCCGCTGAATCCGAGCCGTTACGTGGTTATCAACAGTGGACTCACTTTCCGAGAGGGGCACGATAAGACAAATTCTCAGCAGAACCCCAAGCTGCCGGACTGGGCTGTGATTGGATTGGATCAGGATCCAAATGAAGATTCTCCCGGCCTCATCATCGAAGCAGGATTCTTTGACGAGAGCTGGAAATGAGCGCGGTGGAGAGAAACGTAGAGCGCCGATCCGGGCATGATGTGGGGTTTCTGTTAGATCACTGGGAAGAACTGATTGCAAAGCGCGGTTGGAAAAAGACTTTAATTCACAATGCCGGGGACTGGCCGGTTTTTGCCGTGGAAAACGGTCCTGCTGAAGCAGGAGAAGTCGGTGGAATCTATGTGTCGGCGGGAGTTCATGGGGACGAATGTGCTCCCCCTTGGGCTCTCCTCGAATGGGCCGAGTCGCACGCCAAGGAACTGGGGCAATTTCCTTTCTTGATTTTCCCCTGTCTCAATCCACAAGGAATTGCTGAGAATACTCGAGTGGATGGAGGCGGTATCGATCTTAATCGGAACTTTCAGAATGCCGAGATACCTATCATTGCTGCCTGGCAGAATTTTCTGGCAAAGAGAAAATTTCGGGTCGCGGTGAATCTTCATGAAGATTACGACGCAACCGGGACCTATCTCTACGAGTTGGCGAGGAGCCATTCGATCGGGCATCGCCTTTTGTCAGCCTGCGAAAAATGGATCGCTCGAGAGACCGTCGCGGAAGTTGATGGGTCGGAGTTCGATAACGGCCTTCTATGCAGAGAAGTAGACGAAAACGTCCTTCGCCAGGTTGTCGAAGAAGATCTGGAAGGCGGCTGGCCCGAGGCGATCTGGTTGTATCTGGATCACACCGAGGATTCGTTCACATTCGAAACGCCGAGTGAATTGGAATTGTCTCGGCGCATCGCCGCGCATCGCGAGTTTCTGGACGAGATTTTGATAGCTAGTTCGTTGCGATAGCGATACAAAGCATGAATTGCGATTGACTGGTAGTTAATTGCGGTAAAGCCCCGCAGGTAGCGATTCACCTTGTTTCTTTATGTTGGCATATCGTGAATTACAAATGCCATGAGACCTCTACATCAATCCCTCGCCGGCTCTGGATCTCCTACTTGTGTGAGTAGGAATCAAACCTTCAGTTATATTCCGCAGAGAGCTTTCTCTCCGAGCTATTTCATTCCGGTCTGCCTGGGGCTATAGCTTGCTTTTACTTTGCTCCTTCCGGGATCATCCTCAGCTAAAACCTATAGCAATCGAGAGCTTCGCAAAGAAGGCTTCGTTGGTAATTATCGCGGAACTATGAGAGGGACGCTCGATGAATAAAATGGAGCCGTTTATGTCCCGTCTATTTTCAATTTCTCAGGCAAGCAGAGAGTGCCCGCAAGGGCGAAAATGTTGCTGGAGCGAACGAAAATCGATTCAGATTGACTTTTGCAAAGGCACGAGAACTGAAAAAAGATTAACTATTTGATGAAGCTATTCAGGGGGTAGCATCAATGCAGCGTGGGGACTCAATATGGTGGGAAGCGATTCCTACGTGATCACTTTGAGAAAAAAGGCACAGGAAGGTGAGCTGATGTAAAAGCTACTATTTTTGATCGCTTTTCTGAAAGGGCACAGGTTGGTGGTGCTTTATACAATCGCTGGGTTCTCTCAGGACGAAACTTTCGATAGCTTACTCAATTACAAACAGACGGAATTCCTCCAACTGGTGGCCATGGTTCATTTGGACCAAGGTTGCTTGTTTATGGGTAAGGTGAGGTGAACTCTAACACTTCCAAGTCGCCTGCCTTAGTTTTGCCATGGGGGAGTCAGGCATCTTCTCATACCAGACGGTGAGAAGGGAACCGTCATCCAGTTCGACGGTGGAGGGGTAGCCCAGGTCGCCGCTGACTCCGTCGTCGGAAATGGTGAGGGGATCGGACCAGCTCTTGCCATTGTCTTCGCTAATGCGGGCCTGGTTCCCGTAGGGCTTGCGGCGGTAGCCATAGCTCATGATGATGCGGTCGTCGCGAAGCCGGAGCAAATGAGATGGCAATCCCCAAACGCCGATTTCTTTGGGAGTGCTCCACGTTTTTCCCCCGTCAGTCGAGCGGCACTGCAGCGTTTCGCCAGCGTTGTTTTTGTTGTGATTTCGAATTTGCGCGAGGATGGATCCATCGGCGCACTCGACTTGATGCAATTCGTGATAGGATTTGGTTGGGTCGTCGCCTTCGCGAGTCGGGATTTCACTGATCCATTTCCAGGTCAGTCCATCGTCCTCGGAGACTGCGGCACCGATTCGTTTGTTCTCGGTCCAGAGTTCTTTTCCAAGGTAGAGGAGTCGGCCGTCGGCTAGCTGAGTCGGTCCATGGGGACTGTTGACGACGGTATTGATGCGGCTG
This sequence comes from Verrucomicrobiales bacterium, assembly GCA_022424805.1. GTDB lineage: Bacteria > Verrucomicrobiota > Verrucomicrobiia > Verrucomicrobiales > DEV007 > Arctic95D-9. Next base: position 133 of record JAKMGR010000031.1, on the reverse strand, counting down.
GAGAATGTTTTTCCTCCATCAGTCGAGCGATAGGCCCAGCAGCCGAGCTCATTCTGCCGTAACCCCCTCTCGGGAATACGATTATGAGCTGCTTGCCACGTTGGGTCGTCGGTGTTTTTTTCAAGATAGCCAT
>JAKMGR010000007.1 GCA_022424805.1 Verrucomicrobiales bacterium | reverse complement strand
GGAGTAAGCCGAAGGTGGGAATCCAGAGTCGATAGAGACATTTTCGAAAAGGCTTCGATGCGGTCCAGTTCGCGTTGCTCGAGGACTTCCTCGTAGCGGGCGACCTGATCATCGGACAGCACCGTTTTCAGTGTGTCTTTCCAGAGTTCAAGTGACTCGCCTTCTTCCTCAGATTGGTTGCCACCAAAATTCACATTCCCCATGCCTTCCAGCATCTCTTTGGCGGCATCGCTGTCTGCTCCGTCGAGACGGGTTCGGAAGTAGCGCTCCGCCTGGGTATGCCAGTCTTCCATGGAGCGTTCGGCAGCTCCTTTCGCGGCGAGGTCCATCTGTTCACGCTGCGCTTCGTCGAGTTTGCAGAGACGGGAAACGTCATCGATTACGACAGCCATGAACTTCAGACGCTTTTCGCGCTCGGCCTGGGCCAGTTTTAAAATGTGCTGGGAAATCTGTGCGTTGAGAGGTTTGGCCGAGAGTGTCTTCTCCTCTTCCGGTGATTCCGCGTTGCTTTCCTCACTTTTTTCTTCTGCCTTTATGCGAACGGCGTCTTTTAGAACTTCGACATCCTCGCCATTGATGATGGCTCCACCGCCACCTTCCTTGATGATAACCTGCCCATGGGCGCAGAGGCTCAGGAAGAAGATTGCGAGGGTGGGATAAAATAAAGGACAGGTCTGAGCTTTCATCAGTTGGACTCCAGTTCGTTGAAATAGGTGTCGAGGCCACGACGAAACTCCTCGGGGAGTTCGCGGCCGGCTTTTCCGGTGCTTTGGTCTACTTTGCGTGATGGCGGTGCCGATTCGCCTTCTCCGGCGGGGCCAGATTGAATATCGGTCAGTGATGCTCCCCCGCCTTGAGCGGAACCGCCGCCGTCAGGGTTGGAGCCGCCACCTCCACCGCCGTTGTTCTTGTTTTGTCGTTTGGATTGCAACAGCAGTTCGATGGCCTCGGTCTCGGCCGCGATTGCTTCAGGGCCGGTGTCAGGACGGGCGAGAACTGCTCTTGCTTCCCGCATCACATCGGAAACCAGAGTCAGCAGTTGGAGCTCTTTTCCAAATTGCTCGCGGGCATTGTCGAGAGTGAAGATTTCGCCGATGACATCATCGATTCGCTGGCGCAATTCAGCTTGCGTTGTTTCGAGCGGTTCGGCTTTGTATCGAAAGACGTCGGGAGATAATGCGGGCCGGGCAGATTGTAATTCCCGCGTTTCATCGCGCAGATACATTTCCTCCTGCAGCACCTTCATGATCTTCAGGACAATCTCAGGAGGAAGGCTGTCCTTCGATCCGCCTTTGCTGGATTTGCATTGCGATGCTCCAACTAATTCTTCAGCCCAGCGGTCAAGAGTGTCAGCCCAGTATTCGGAGGCCACGATAGATCTTCCGCTGAGATTACCCTCGGAATCCCGACCGATCATTTTCACGTTGGCAACGACTGCGAGATCTTTCATTTGCTTAAGCACATTGAGGAAAATATCATCCTGCTTGCGCTGATAGTAGGCCTCGAGATCAGTCTGGATGTCGTAGATCAATCCGCTCTGCTCGACCTGCGACTCCGCCGCCCTTTCTCCAATATCGCGGAAGTTCTGTTCAATCCGAGTCTTGGGAAGACCAAAGCCTGACTGGAGGGTCGTATTGAGATTTTTCGCGAGTTCCGTTTGCCTGCGGGACGCTGCTTTGAGACGTTTTACGAAAGTGCTCGCTTCGAGGCTTGAAAGGATTTCCTGCAACTGATCGGTGACCTTCGCAAATTCGGCGAGCAGGTCGCTTTGCTCTTTGATTGATTCGTCGAGTTTTTCCTGGGCAGGGGATCCTGGTGCTTCGGGCTTCTTTTCGTCATCGGCGCCAGGGGCTGCGCCCAGGGTGGTTTGGGGAAGGCGAAGTGCGCCGGCAGAAGGGTTCTTTTTCTCACCGGGCTGAGCCCCTTTTGGATCATCCTCCTTTTTCGCGAATTCGGATTCACGGTCGGAAATCGATGGCGCCTTGGGGCCCTTGGGTTTCTCACCATTGCTGTCACCTGGTTTTCCGGGCTTGGGTGTTGGCTGATTTTTGGAAGATACTGAAGGGGCGGATGGAGCAACTTCCTTTCCGCTCTTCTTTCCCTGACTTTCTCTCGATTGCTCGTCGGTTTGACCGCTCGAGGTGCTGGCCTGCCGGGAATCCTGGGGAGATTTCTTGGAGTCTCCTGATTTTCCAGACTGAGCTCCTTCCGCTTGCGACGCCTGCTGAAGGAGGTCGGCGACTGAAGGCATGCGTTTTCTCGCAAGCTCGTCGAGACTGCGCATCATGGTCGCCCAGGATTCGAGACGCTCTGCATCGAACTCATCATTCTTCGTGGCCTGGCGAACCAGATCACGACCGGCGCCGGTGAGTGCGTCGAGACGACGTGCATTCGAGGACTCCGCCGAGGATTGCTCTTTCAAGCGGCGACGCATCTCGGGAGAGTCGAGTTCCTTCGCTGACATTTCTCGAAGACTGCGATTTATCTCGTGAAGCTGTTGCTCTCGCTCGTAGACTTCGCGGGTGTTGCGGAACCACTTACCAAATTCCCGAGTAAGCCAGTCCGCATGCTGGTCAGTGCTCAGTATGTGCAGGACAAAGGTAGGGGAGTAGCTCCGCTCTCGGTGCGGCAGGTAGTCCGCGGCAAAAGCGCGAACCTGGATGGTTTGCGGCTCCAGACCCTCGCGGGCTGCCGAAAACGTGGCGCGGGATTCGAGATTCTTTTTCTCCGGCTCTCCAGCAGCGACGGGTTTTTCCCCCTTGGTCGATGATCCGGATTTTCCGGCTCCGTCTTCGCCATACCATTCCAACCCGATTTCTTTAACGCCGAAATCATCCGAGGCGGCGAGATCGAAAGATACAACATCATCGACGAGGACAACCTTTTCTTTGGTGAGTTGGCTCGCGAAAATGTCGGGCTTTTCATCTTCGATGGGAACGACCTTAAGCTCGAGCGGTGCCTTTGCTCGCAGACCGTGAATATCGCTCCAGGAAATGGTCTTGGTGATCGGCTCGGTCACTTCGACAGGGCTGGTGGAAAATGCCGTCCCATCAATCGTCGCGCCGAGGT
>JAKMGR010000701.1 GCA_022424805.1 Verrucomicrobiales bacterium | reverse complement strand
CTTCGGCCTGACGTTTTGCGGTTTCCATTGCAGCGCTTTGTGCGGCGACAGCCTCCGCTTTCGCACGTTCTTCGGCTTCGCGTTTCGCTACCTCCATCGCCGCATTCTGTGCGGCGGCAGCCTTAGTTTTTGCTTGCTCTTCGGCTTGTTGTTTCGCTACCTCCATCGAGGCACTTTCTGCAGCTGTTGCTTGCTCCGCGGTTTGACTCTTCGTTACTTCCACAGCGACAGCTTTGGTTCCCCTGCCTGGTTGACCTTCAGCTTGGCGTCTACCTGATTCACCAGCCATACGAATCCTTTCCGCAGCTTGGCGCCGGGCCGCTTCCAAACCAGCTCTTTGTCCGCCTATTTCTTCTGCGCGAGCACGCCCTCCATCCCGTCGTTTCGCAACCTCCATGACGACACGATTCGCAGCTTCAGATTCGGCACCGACACGTTCGTGAACCATTGCTGCACGTCGATCGGCTTCTTCCTGAGCCTTAGCTATAGCAGTTTGACGACTCGAATCGGTCGGTTCGGTCGCTTTCGCTATCGGCATCACCGGCTCAGGAGAGTTCGGCCCCTCCGTTGATTGAGACTCACTCGGCTCAATCAACTCCGCAGGAGTCGTCGCGACCACCGAACCGGGTGAAGCCACTTCACTCGATTCCTCCGCCGACTTGATTGGCATCGCAACTGGAGGTACGTTCACAGCGGCGGCTACCGCTTCCAGTTCTTCAGAACCCGGCGTCTCGACAGGAGGCACTTCGACCACAGCGTGAGGCAACGCGATATCCTTCTCATCATTCAAAGGTTCGACGGGCATTGCGACAGGAGGTGTGGACACGACTTCTGCCGCCGACTCTTCGCCAGCAGCACCGGCTTTGACTTGAGTCCCCTCGGTTACGGAATCCAATGAGGGAACTTGATTCGAATCAGTTGAGAGCTCGACTGGCATCTCACCACGAGGAGCGATCGCAACTTCTGCGACCGGCGCTTCGCCAGAAGCGGGAGCACCGACCGGAGAGGCTCCGTCCACGGACTCGGGCAAAGCGGTTTCGGTAGAAGCAACAGAGGGTTCAACAGGCGTTGCTACCGCGGGACGGTCCACTTCCTCAGTGGACTGGTTTTCACTCGTCGTCTGCGACTCGGCAGGAACCATCTCTGCCGCAGGCAAGGTCGGAGTTACCGCAACCGTATTGGTGGATCCACCGCTCGGCGGTGAAGCATCGGCAGTTTCGGCAGGAGCAACGACAACATTGTGAGCTTCGGATGTTCCACCTGATGGAGAAACCTGCGCAGCGCTGGAAATCGTCGTATTAGGGTTCTCTTCTGCGCTCGCTCCAGAAGGTACCACCGGAGTCTCCAAAACTGCATTCTCACGAGAATCCGAAGAAGCAGGATCTTGGGGAGCAGCGACAAGAGTATCGGGAGCCATTACGATCTCCGGAACAGCCGCAACCGCAGCCTTCTCCATGGCAGTCACCTTGGCGACATCCCGAACAATTTCTTTCTTCATTTTCGCGACCTCAGTTTGAGGCAGGTCAGCGAAAGCGTTTACTGGAGTAACCTTACGGATCCGCTCTGCGATTTTGGGTCTTGCTGACATGTCTCCTGCTTTTGCAATCGGGAGAGTGAAGCGAGAGACGTGATCAACTCTGCCCGATTTGGCAAAGCCATTCGATCTCGGCGCGTGACCGCGGCTGTCCACGTGGACCTCTCGCTCTGAGACTCGGGTCCGGCAGGCGCGCTCGACTTGATGCCTTGATGGCCCTCCCTGCTGAACAAAAATATGACTACGATCATGACGGTGATGAGGAACGATTCGAGTCGTGTTCACGCTGCGCCGAAAGATGACGGAGTTCTGAGTCACCGGGGCATATACATTGGTGTAGTTGTGACTGACAAAATTGTTGGTCGTAATGAAAGTGTAACTCGATGGCCCAAGGTCGTATTTCAGGTCACAATTGCGATCCGCTCCGCGGAAGCTGTCGCGACGCGGAGGTAGCGGAGCCCAGCCGACATGATCACTCGTCTGACGCCAGGAAACCCAGGCGGGAGCCCATTCCGAGTCAGGAATCCAGACCCAGCCAATTCGATTCAAATTGACCCATCGGCCATAGTGGTAAGTCGCCCATCCAAAAGGTTCGTTTGAATTCCAAGCCCAGCCATATTCTGTCCAGGACCAGGATCCATCGCGGTAAGGTCGCCATCCTAGATTCGAGGCGACCTGAGGCTGCCAGGTGTAGCCATAGTCATCGATTTCCATCCAGCGCCCGTAGGAAGACAAGCCTTCGTAGAACATAGTGTAATCCCGAGGGAGGGACGGCTTGATCGTTTCTTCATACCCAGTCTGCCCGGAAGGACTGATGGGAACATTCAGATTGGAGTCAGGAATCGGCTCTGCACGCAGCAGTGTGCTGGCCTCGAGTCGACGAGCGAGAGTCTCACTTTCGATTCTTGCTGCGCTGGCCTGCTCTTGCAGTTTCTCGTTTTGATCCGTGAGAGCGTCGAGAGACTCTCTCAAGTCTGCGTTCTCACGTTGAGAAAGAGCGGCCTGCATCTCCGCAAGCTGCTTCTCAACGAGTGCGCTTCGATTCTCCATCTCGAAAGCCTGACGCTCCATGAGATCCTGCGCTGCAGCCAGTTCCTCCTGCGCTCGGAGGAGTTCGGCTTCGGTCTCGTAATCGCCACTGGCCTCAGGATCGGAAGTCCGATCGCATGATGACAGAGTGGCGAGAAAAGAAACAACTACGAGGAGGCACAAATAGCGGTACATGAACGTCTGACGCGCGATGACCTGACTCTATGCAGCGACAATTCAACAAGGCGGCAAATTGGAAGAAACGGTCTCACCCGTTTTGACTCGAGATACCCATACCTTAGGTGCTCTCTTGATCGCGTCACTTTGTGACTGACAAAATTCCGCTTCCCGAAAATCTATTGTTTTCGTGCTCCGCTCCACTGCCAGGTGCGCCCCACGTCCCAGAGGCCTGTTTCTTGCGATCGAAAGAAAGCTCGGCCACTACACTGTTCGCGCTCAGCAACACCTTCGCCGAAGACCGGTCGTCTTATTGAATTGATAGGAATTTGCTTATTCAAGGGTTTTTATCGGGGCGCCGGTCCTGCGGGGTTTGAGGGGGTGCA
>JAKMGR010000668.1 GCA_022424805.1 Verrucomicrobiales bacterium | reverse complement strand
TAATAAAATTACCATTTAAAAAGTTTCTTTATTTGGATATTTTGACTGTTTTTGAGGGCAAATTTGCCTTTCGATTTGTGAATCGAAAATTTCACTCTATCGGAATGGACAGAAGTGCCTCTCGTATTTCGCGCTTGCGCATTCCTTCACAAAAACGTCACGAGTGGACACAGAACGCCGTAAATACGGGGAAAAGGGGGCGTAGACCGAATTGACGACACAAATAGAGAGGTGTTCTTTTCTCGATGAAGTGGACGACCGTTGCCTTTGCCCTTGTTTTCTCCGTTACCGCTACGGTGACCGCATTTTCGAAAGAATACCCCAATATTGTTCTGATCCTCTCCGACGACCAGTCGTGGACTGACTACAGCTTTATGGGGCACGAGCACATTGCGACGCCTCATCTCGATAAGCTTGCTGAACGTTCCGCGGTTTTCCGTCGCGGCTACGTTCCGACCGCGCTTTGTCGCCCTTCACTCATGACGCTTGCGACCGGGCTTTATACCCACCAGCACATGATCACGGGAAATGATCCATCTCCCTTGCTTACCGAAGGCAAAAAAGAAGGTCCAAAATACAACGCGCTTCGCGAAAAGCTCATCTCCAACGTCGATCGCGTCCCTACCATTGCCCGCATGCTTGGATCGAAAGGCTATCTCTCTCATCAATCCGGAAAATGGTGGGAAGGCAGCTTCCAGCGTGGTGGATTCACCCACGGCATGACTCGTGGATTTCCGCGCCAGGGTGGTCGCCACGGTGACGACGGATTGAAAATCGGACGTGAAGGAATGAAACCTGTATTCGATTTCATCGACCACTCCATCGCCGAGGAGAAACCATTTTACGTCTGGTATGCGCCCTTTCTTCCTCACACTCCACACAATCCACCCGAAGCGCTTTTCGAAAAGTATCGTGGCAAAGTCGATTCCGATCACGTAGCCCGTTACTATGCGATGTGCGAATGGTTCGATCAGACCTGCGGACAGCTCATTGATTACGTCGACCAGAAAGGTCTCACCGAAAATACGCTGTTTGTCTATGTTTGTGACAATGGGTGGATTCAGAGCGAGGAGAAACGGGGTTACGCTCCGCGCTCCAAGCAATCCGCTAACGAGGGCGGAACGCGCCAGCCCATCATGTATTCCTGGCCTGGAGTAATTCCTCCCGGCGATCGTGGCAACCAGCTCGCTTCCAGCATCGACATCGTGCCAACCATGCTCGCGTCAGCTGGTGCTGATATCCCGGAGAACCTGCCCGGGCTCGATCTGATGCCCATTCTCAAAAGCGGTGAGGCAACACCCCGGCAAGAAGTCCTCGGAGAAGGCTTTGCCCACGACATCGCCGATGTCAATAATCCGCAGGTATCTCTCCTCTATCGCTGGATTGTAAAAGACGAGTGGAAACTTCTCCTCACCTACGACGGCGAAGTGAACCGCTACGCCAGTTCCCATCCGCGAACCGAAAAGCGTCCGCAACTCTACAATCTGCTCGAAGATCCGCACGAGAATAAGAACCTCGCGTCGGAGAATCCGGAAGTTGTCAGCAATCTCGCCAGAGAGATTAGTAAGTGGTGGCCCGTGACCGAGCGGAAAGTGCTCGAGAGCTGGGAGTGATCGGCTATCCCCTTGGACGGGCTACTACAGCCGCCAAGTTGTTCGTTTGCCGCTCCTCGGTGACTGAAGTCTCCGCTTCCTTCTGTTTTTACCTGAATATACGATGAAAGAAAAAATCCTCATCGTGGCGGCAGTCTTGTCGTCACTTGCCTGTTTCCACGCCGCCGCAAATGATCGCCCCAATGTCATCGTCATCATGACGGATGACCAAGGCTACGGTGACCTCAGTATCACAGGAAATGAAATCGTCGAGACGCCGAATATGGATCGGATTGCGACCGAAGGAGCCTGGCTGAAACAGTTCTACGTCAGTCCCGTCTGCACTCCGACCCGGGCACACCTCATGACCGGTCGCTATGCCTATCGGACGAAGGCGATTGATACCTACCTCGGCCGTGCCGTGATGGAACCTGAGGAGTTCACCGTCGCCGAAGCCCTGCAAGAAGCTGGGTACGCCACTGGGATTTTCGGCAAGTGGCACCTCGGCGACTACTACCCGACCCGAGCCATCGATCAGGGATTCGAGGAAGCCGTGATCCACCTCGGCGGAGGACTCCGCCAACCCGCCAATCCACCCGAGGGGGAGCGCTATCACGACCCCATCCTGTTTCACAATGGCGAGCCGAAACGCTACGAGGGATTCTGCACTGATATCTATTTCGACGAAGCCGCGAAATACATCGAGATCAAGGCCGAAGCCGATGAACCCTTTTTTATCTATCTCCCCACCAACGCTCCGCACGGTCCCTTCGACGAACCACCGACACGGGAGCTCTATGAAGAATTTCTCGAAAAAGTCCCCGACGACAGGAGAAAAGAAACTCGGGCCTCCTTCTATTCGATGATCAAAAATGTCGATGACAACATGGGCCGTCTTCTCGCCAAGCTCGAAGAAGTCGGAATCGATGACAACACCATCGTGATCTTCCTGACCGACAATGGCCCTGCCGGTGGCGGATCAGCAGGCCCCTTTCGTGGTTCCAAAGGCAACGTCTATGAGGGTGGAATCCGCACCGTTTGTTTCGTTCGCTGGCCGGCATCGATCGAAGCGGGATCGGAAGTTGCTTTTACCGCCGCACACATCGACCTCATGCCGACCATTCTCGATTTCTGCGGCGTCGCGATTCCAGAGAAAAACCCGCTTGATGGACGCAGCGTGCGGACGCTCATTGCCGAGAAGGGCGTCACCAAAACGATGGGGTGGGAAGACCGTCATCTTTTTCTCCAGTGGCATCGCGGCAACGAACCCGAGCGTTACCGTAGCTTTGCGGCAATCGATCCGCAGGGAAAATGGAAGCTCCTCTACAAGCCCGGCCGCGGTGACC
>JAKMGR010000658.1 GCA_022424805.1 Verrucomicrobiales bacterium | reverse complement strand
CTCGGATCCCGCGCCGCGCGACGGGCATTCTCGATTTGTTCGGCAGTTAGCGTTCCTCCACCAGAGTCATTTCTTCCGCTCGTAGTTCCACCGGAACGATTGCCCCCTTGGCCTTTGAATTCGACCTTCGCGTAGCGAATCGCAACAATCTGGCCGCCGTCGACTTGAATCTTAGCCGTCAGCGATTCGAGGTCAGAATCATTGCCATTTACCCCGACGAGCCGCCAGCCATCCTTATTCGCCTGCGCAGTAACGACACGCGAAACGGTCGCGCTGGAATCGAAGAGAGTCGCGTAGACTTGCCCTTCGATCGTGGCAATCCCGGTCAGCACGAGTGTTTCGGAAAGATTGATCGAGCGACGGAAAGGCGAAGAGCTTTTCAAATCAGCGAAGTTCTCGGCGGTGACCGCCTCAGGCAGAAAAGCGACATTTGCTTCCCGCGGTTCTCCGCATAGTTCAACCGGAACTGTCGCCAGGCCGACTCCAAAGCCCGTGATTAAGAGCAGGGACTTTCCACAGAAATGAGAATAGAGCCGGAGCGACATCTGGAAGGAGGATGACGTAAACCGCTGTTCGACTCAATCTGAATTCTCCACTTCTTTTTCGCAAGCGGCGGGGGCAGTCATTTCAGCTCACATCGATCTATCGCGGGGAACAGTGACTGTCCGGCAGGGCAAAGGGGATAGAGATCGAGTAACGATGCTACCAGCGGGCCTGCAAAAAAAATGGCTGAGCAAATCGAGAAAGCACGTTCGATCTGGCGAAAGGATCGTGAGGCAGGACTTCCAGGCGTCCACATCGGGGGCATTGGAGAGAAAATTCTCTCTCGCTGCAGAAAGCTTTGAGTGGTTTTGGTTGTTCCCGGCCCGACAAATATCGATCGACCCGGAAAGCGGAGTGAGACGACGGCATCATCTGCATGGCCAGATTTACAGCGAAGCACTCAAACGTGCGGTAAAAGCGGCAGGAATCGAAAAACGAGTTACGAGTCATGCCTTGCGCCCATCCTTCGCAACCCATTTGCTGGAAGCTGGAACTGACCTGCGAACGAATGGCTCGACGGCTCCGCACGTTGCCCCCATGAGGGCTGCCCACAGGATGGCTGTCTCGGAGCGCACGCAGCACTCCTCGGCTCGCCTACGGAGTTATATCCACGTGTGGCTGTTGGCACGAACGGTCTCAGTGTCGAGAGTCCGCCGGACGATTTTCTCGGCTCTACGCGAATCCAAATCCGTCAGGATGAGAATTTGTTCTCGCTTAACCCTGTTGGCGCTCCCGCCTGACAGGGTTGCGTATCTTGGAATCTTGACGGTAGAGCGGTCGTTCCGTTAGATAATCGCTAGATTTTCTCTCATTATGACCAACGCGATTCGATTTTTCATCCTAGGAATTTGTTCTCTTTCCTTTGTGTCTTATGGCCAGAAGGCGAAGGCACCGGCGAAGTATGATGCTTCGGTTCCTCCGGCCACCCATTCGGAGGTTCAATATGGTGACCATGTGCGACACGTTCTGGATTTCTGGAAAGCGGAGTCGGACACTCCCACTCCTGTTGCTTTTGTGATTCATGGCGGCGGATGGACCGGAGGATCCAAAGAAAGATTGCACCGCTTTGCGGATCCCAATGCCCTCCTCGAGGCCGGGATTTCTGTGGTGGCGATCAACTACCGATTGATTAATAGAGATCCTGACAAGGATACTACTCCTCCCGTAAAAGCTCCGCTACACGATGCGGCTCGGGCTCTGCAGTTTGTTCGCAGCAAGGCAAAGGAATGGAATATCGACAAGGAGCGAATCGGCGCCGCCGGGGGATCGGCAGGCGCGTGTTCCAGCCTGTGGCTCGCCTTTCACGATGACCTCGCAGATCTCGACAGCGATGATCCCGTCGCTCGCGAATCGAGCCGGTTGTGGTGCGCGGCTGTGATTGGTGCGCAGACCAGTCTCGATCCCAGGCAGATGAGGGAGTGGACTCCCAACAGTCGTTACGGAGGCCACGCTTTTGGTCTGAAGAATTTTGGCGACTTTCTGGAGAAGCGCGAAGAGATCCTGCCGTGGATCGAAGAGTATTCGCCCTATGCCTTGGTAACGAAGGACGATCCGGCCATCTATCTCTCCTACAGCCGTCCTCCGGCGATCGGGCAGGAGGAAAAGGATCCTACTCATACCGCGAACTTCGGTGTGAAGTTGCAGGAGCACTGTCAGAATACGGGCGTTGCATGTGAACTCGTGTATCCTGACTCGCCTGATCAAGAGCATGCGTCTTCGACGGATTTCCTGATCGCGAAGCTCAAGGGCGATGGAGATGTCGAATTTGTTTCCCTCTTCAACGGGAAAAATCTCGATGGCTGGGATGGGGATCCAAAGTTGTGGAAGGTCGAGAATGGTATGGTCGTGGGAACTTGTGAGGGGCCCGATCAGTTGGATCACAATTCCTTTCTGATCTGGCGTGGTGGCACGGTGAAGAACTTCGAGCTGCGCGCTACGATGCGGGTGGTGGGAGACAACAATTCCGGCATTCAGTATCGAAGCCAGGAACGCAAGGAGATCGCTCCTTGGGTGATCTCTGGCTACCAGTGCGACGTGCATCCGGCGATTGAGCATACGGCAATGACCTACGAAGAGAAGGGCCGGGGAATTTTCGGACTGAACGGGAAAAACGTTCTCCTCGATCCAGACGGGGCGCGGTGGCTTTTATCAGAGCACGATCCGGTCGACGTCGATGTCAGCGATTGGCAGGAATACACAGTGATTGCTCGGGGCAACCACCTGATCCATCAGGTCGCCGGGAAGACAACTTCTGAGTTGATCGATTGTCACGAAGAAGGGCGCGCGCTGGAGGGACTCCTTGCGATTCAACTCCATCGGGGAAATCCGAACCAGGTAGAGATTCGGGAAATGAAAGTGAAGGCATTGGATGACGATGTTGAAATTATTCCGTTTGATCCTGACAAATCTTTCAAAGGAGCAATACGGATTGATCGACCAAAGACAGCGCGTCCCCAGGGAACGGGCCCCGTTTTGCCGAAGGCAAAGAAGAAGTAGATCATGATTCGCTGGATCTTGTTGGTGGGGTTCATCACCAGTGTAGTGTTCGCCACGGGAGCGGAAAAGAATCAACCCAACGTCATTCTTATCCTGGCCGATGACATGGCAGTGGGGGACTTATCGTGTTTCAACAAGGGTAGCAGCCGCACTCCAAACCTGGATCGTCTCAAATCCGAGAGTGTGTATTTTTCCCAGGCTTATTCTGGTTCATCAGTTTGTGCTCCAGCACGGGCGTCTCTGCTCACCGGGCGATACCCACACCGCACAGGCGTTGTGACGCTGAACATGGAGAAGTATCCCGAGTTCACGAGGTTGCGGCTCGATGAGGAGACTCTTGCCGATCGCTTTCGGTCCGGAGGATACCGAACGGGAATTATCGGGAAATGGCATCTTGGTCTCGGCGAGGAGTATCACCCTCTCAGGAGGGGATTCGATGAGGTGGAGGTGTTTCTCGGTCACCTCATGGCGCAGAGTTATTTTGCGTTTCAACTCGATGTCAATGGAACGGTCGAGGACTTCAACAAGCCGAACGACTACCTGACGAGTGAGTTGTCGAGCCGTGCGATTGAGTTCGTGCGCCGGAACAAGGGGGCGCCATTCTTTCTTCATCTTGCTCACTATGCTCCCCACCGTCCGATTGATGCTCCGGCGGAGCGAGTGAAGCCCTATCTGGATCAGGGATTGAGCGAAGAGACTGCAACGGTCTACGCGATGATCGAAATCATGGATGAGGGAATCGGGACGCTTTTGGAGGAGCTCGATGAGTTGGGCATTGCGGAAAATACCATCATCCTTTTTGCGAGCGACAACGGGCCTGATCCGTTGGTGGAAAAGCGGTTCAATAACGGTCTGCGTGGGGCAAAATATGAAGTGCATGAAGGCGGGATACGCGTTCCCTTCATGGTGCGTTGGGATGGCAGGTTTTCTCCAGGTGGAAGCTCCGCACCGATCCATTTCGCCGATGTATTTGCTACCTTGGTTGAGTTGTGTGGATTGCCGGATGCTTCGGAAGGTGGAAACAAGCTCGACGGAGTGAGCTTACGGAGTGTCCTCGAAGGCGGGGAATTTGATGCTCCCAGACATCGCTTCTGGCAGTGGAATCGATGGAGACCGTGCTACACCCACAACGCGGCGATTCGGGAGGGGGACTGGAAACTGGTTCGGCCCTTCGTGACAAAGAATATGCCGAAGGAGCCTTCGCGTTTGCCTCCGGCTTTGTTCCATCTCGACTCCGACCCGTCAGAATCGAACGATGTCGCTGCGTATCATCCTGACAGGGTCAAGAGGATGAATGCAGTGTTGCGAAAGTGGACTGATGAGATCGAGAAGGATCGCAAACGGCCTTCGCCGTAAGTTTCCTGACAGAATTTTATTCCGGTAGGAAAACTAATCCCTTTTCCATGTCCGGTTTCGCGAGATGGAGCGTGCCTCGGCAGCGCTTGGCTTCTGTCTTCGGGCCCTTTGCGACGAGGAATTGATCCTTGTCGATTCCAATAATTCCCAGTGAGCAATCGAACTCGTAGCGTCCCAGTATCTGGAAATCTCGATCGGTTTTCAGGAGGATCTTGGGCGAACCGTAGCAACCAAACCACCACGCTCCGCCTTGCCATGCTGCTGTCTGGATTCCGAGCCGTGTCCATCCGCTCGGGATGATGTGCTTTTTCACAAACTGAAAACTCTCGTCGTATTCGTAGGCATAGTTTTCCTCCACCCCGTCTGGAAGGCCGCCTACTATGTAAAAATGCCCGTCCCTCACATCCATGCCGCCGGCTCCGTGAAAGACTTCCTGGACTTCGTGGCGTGATATTTCCTCGAGCGAATCCGAATCGTAAACGTAGACCCACGAGTCGGCGTTGCCCTCGGGATCATTGAACCGGCCGAGGTTGACGGCAACATAGATTTTTCCCTCGTGAAAGCATAGGTCTCCGTGGTGATTGTCGACCGGGATCTGCTTGATGACTTTTCCTGCGGAATCTGTTTTCACAAGATCGGTTGTGAAAGACCAGTAGAGGTTGCTTTTCCGGTCCGAGCAGACTCCTTGGAGGTGGTATTTGTAGTCACCCTCACATTCGGTCGGGCCGAAGTTTGTGGCCTCGTCGGCTTTTGTGAAAAATGGGATTGCCAGCAGGATGGCAAAGCATAGGGAAAATTGATTCATACTCAGGATCTCACACGGAAAGCTAGGGGATGAACAGTTACGTGATTGGGGGCTGGTCGATGGGGAAGAGAAAATTGGTTTTCCCGATGGGATGAGTCATGGTGGCAGGATGAATTCCTTTTTCTCCGGCTGGATTCCAGTGGCTGCGATTTGTCTTCCCTTATTCTGTTCCGGGGAAAACTGGAACCAGGGTGCAGGACCAAATTTTGACCACACGGTGAAGGAATCTCCTCGGCCGCTCGAGTGGAGTGCCTCGCTGGGAAAGAACGTGAAGTGGCGAACGGAGCTGCCTGAAACCGGGCAATCGACCCCTGTGGTTTGGGGAGATCGGGTTTTTCTTACGATGGTGAAGCCAGTCGATGAGCCGGTGAAAACGGCGAGTGACATCGTTGCCCTGTGCCTTTCCGCAGAGACGGGCGAAGTTCTCTGGCAGCGCGAAATTGTGGGAGGCTACCAGACAAAGATCAGTGCACCGTTCGGTGATGCATCAGCTCCTTCGGCGATGACTGACGGAGAAAAGGTGTGGTTTCTCAATCCGGCCGGCCGCATCGTCTGTTTCGATTTCCAAGGAAAAGAAGTTTGGTCCAGAGCGGTGACGAGTTGCTCGCGAGGGCAACCGATTCTTTTTGAGGGAAAGCTGATCTTTCATCGGCAGGTCTATCATCCTGACGAGCACGGACATTTTACCCACGAGAACAAGGATGCACCACATGAAGAGTGGACGCAGTTGCAAGCTCTCAATGCCGAGACGGGGGAGCAGGTCTGGCTGAGTGAATGCGGAGTCAACATGGGTTGCCACCCTCTCGTGCAATTCCTCGGTGACGGTTCGGCGGTGCTGGTTGTCGGAAGGGGTGGCGGGCATGGCCCTCCTGAGCCTGAGGGCGTTTCGATGATCCATGCTAATGATGGGGCAACTCGATGGACGCTTCCAATTCCCGGCTTCATGTCGACTCAGACCTATCCGGTCGTGAATGGCGAAGTGCTGATTTTTCAGGGCAGCGAACATTGGTGGGTCGATGCCGAGAGTGGAAAGGTGAATCGGAAAACCTCGATCACGAAGGATGTTCCCGTGAGACGCTGGACAACTGAGGGACGAAAAACGGTCACTGAAAATCTTCCCTCCAAAAAAGGGAGATCAATTACCCAGGGGTCGAATCTGCGAGTGGGGGAGTATCACTACTTTCGCGCCTACACCGCGAATTATCTCGGGCGGGTAAATCTCAAAAGCGGAAGCGTGGAGTATCTGGAACTGCCGTTGCAGCTACTGCGCGAGAAAGGAGAGCAAGAGCAAGTCCTCTGGAATGCGGAACACCGAAAAGAAGATCTGGCTGCCGTTACCAAGAAAGGTTGGAAGAACAATGTGAGTTACACCTCGCTGGTTCCCAATCGCGTGAAGAATGCGAGAGGGATAAAGGTAATGGGCGACGATCGAGCGGTTGGTAACGGATGGGGTCATACCGCTTCTCCTCTTGCGACGGCTTTTGGAAATCGTCTCTACGTTCCGATCCTCAGCGGATTGGTATTTGTGATTCAGGCTGATGCGGAAGTGTTCGACGAGTCTACTGTCCACGCGGTAAACGATCTGGGCACTCTCGGTGATGCCTACACGAGGGCGAGTATATCGACAGACGGGACCGTGATTTACGGGCGAACGATTCGGGAAGTGATTGCCTTTGAGTAGTAGGACGCGCTACTTGTAGCGCTTGGAATCGTAACCCGCATCCTTACGTTTCTTGAGCAGTCGCTCTTCCATTTGGGAAAGCACTTCAGCATGCTCCGGATCGTTTGCCAGGTTGGTGAATTCGCCTGGGTCTTTCTTCAAGTCGAAGAGTTCCTTTCCCTTCTTTCCGAATCCCCAATGGGTGAAGCGCCAGTCGTGGGTGCGGATGGACTCTCCACCGCTGCGACTAATCGTGAAGACAAGGTCTTTGCCCCAGTCCTGTGTTTTCGGATTTTCGAGAAGGGGTTTCAGACTTGTGCCGTGGAGGTTGTCTGGAGGAGTGAGCTTTGCGAGTTCGGCAATGGTCGGATAGAGATCAAGCAGTTCGGTGAGGTGCCCGGTCGCTGCGCCATGGGTTTCCTCCATCCAGGGAACGGAAAGGATAAAGGGAATGCGTGTCGACTCCTCAAAGAGATGCTGTTTTTGAAATTTGTTATGGTGCCCCAGTAGGTAACCGTGGTCGCTCGAGAAGATGACGATTGTGTTTTCCCGCAAGCCCAGCTCATCGAGCGTATCGAGAACGCGTCCCACTTGAGCGTCCATGTAGGAAATGCTGGCGTAATAGGCTTCGAGCAATCCTTTGTGCAACTCAGGGGTGACTCCGTAGCGGGAATTGGCTTTGTATTCGCGGATGATTTTCGGCACGTCTTCGAGATCACCTTCCGGGAAGGTCGGGGCAACCATTGCGTCGCGGTCGTAGATGTCGAAGTATTTCTGTGGAGCAACCAAGGGCACGTGAGGCCTGACGAAACCACAACCGAGGAAGAAAGGTTTGTCCTTGTTGCGCTTGAGGAATTCGATCGCTGCCTCGGCCGCCATCCCGTCGGCGTGTTCGAGATCGCCCGTCGATGCCTCGACTCCGGTAAAGGTTTGTGAGCCGGTATCCAAGGGGGACCACTCCGTCCGAACGCCCGGAGCATGCTGCTCGAGGGCTTTGATGTTTACGGTCTCGTCCCATGACGGGGGATCATCATGAATGGCTGTTCCCGGAATGATTTCGGTGGGGATACCCATGTGGTAGATCTTGCTGACGCGCCCAGCATGGTAGCCGTTGTTACGGAACATCTGGGAGAGGGTGACGACGTCAGGCATGTTTTTACGAAGGTTACCGCTGTTTCCGAGCATCCCGTTTGTGTAGGGATACAGGCCAGTCATCATCGACGCGCGGGAGGCACCGCATACGGGATACTGGCAGTGCATGTTCTCAAAGCGTATGCCGCGCTCGGCCAACTTATCGAGCTCAGGGGTCTTGCACTGGGGATGACCAAATCCACTGAGAGCGGTATTGAGATCATCCGACATCAGGAGAAGAACGTTGGGCTTTTTTCCATCGGCCAGAGAAAGGGACGCCAGGGAAAGGAGGAGAAAGAGCAGTGTGGAAATCTGTTTCATGGAAGCGTAAATCTCTCTGTTCCTGCAGGGAATGTCCAGCGAGATGCGCGGCGCGAAAATTTTTGGGTAAGCGTCTCTTGTGCAGGGAGCGAGTCGCCAGAGCGAAATTCGCTTCGCAACCTCGTCCCATCGCCCCGTTGCCGTTGGTTGACGGTTCTGTATGATAGACAAATGAGAGTTTCACAAGTTGCAGCATTCCTTTCTCTCAGCCTCGCGAGTATCTCTTTTTCTCAAGAAGAAATCGTAACTTTTGAGTCTGTTCCCGAAG
>JAKMGR010000645.1 GCA_022424805.1 Verrucomicrobiales bacterium | reverse complement strand
CCTTGGGTGCGTGTAATGTGCGATGAAGCGCATCATGGAAGAGGCACCTACGAATGATCCGGGCGAGTCAAGTTCGTCGGTAAAAGAGATTCTTTCGCGCGCTCGTGCGGAGGTGGGAAAAGTGATCATTGGACAGGAGGACGTGATCGATTTTTCCCTGATCGCGATTTTCACGGGAAATCATATCCTGGTAGAGGGCGTTCCCGGCGTTGCCAAAACTTTGCTCGTTCGCACCCTGGCCCGCATCCTCGGCGCAGAATTCTCCCGAATTCAATTTACCCCTGACCTGATGCCTTCCGACATCACGGGGACGAACATTTTCAATATTCAGGAAGGTGATTTCCATCTCGTGAAGGGACCAATCTTTACTTCCTTCCTGCTCGCCGACGAAATCAACCGCGCCCCGGCAAAAACTCAGTCGGCGCTTCTGCAGGCGATGCAGGAGCGACAGGTCACGATTGATGGAGTGACCCATGAGTTGCCTGACAGCTTTACTGTTTTTGCGACTCAGAACCCCATCGAGTATGAGGGCACCTATCCCTTACCCGAGGCACAGAAGGACCGATTCCTGCTTCGCGTGGAAATGGATTACCCCGGGGAAGACGAAGAGAAATTGCTCGCTACCCGGAGCCTAGGAAGCGAGACCCCGGAAAACGTTCTCGATAGCGATGCGATCCAGCCAGTCCTCACGGCGTCCGATATCGTGACGATGCAGAATGCTCTGCAGTCGATTACGATTAAGGAAGAGCTTGTTTCCTATGTCGTGGATCTGATTCGCACCTCCCGCGAAACGGATAGCATCCAGGTGGGTGCGGGACCGCGCGCAACGCAGGCTCTGCTGCTGTCGAGCCGGGCCTATGCGGCGATTCAGGGGCGTGATTTCGTAACTCCGGATGATATACACGAAATGACAAGGCCGGTCCTTTCTCATCGAATCGTACTCCGTCCAGAATACGAGATTGAAGGGGTGACGACGGATGAGGCGATTCGCAAGCTGCTCGAGTCTGTCGCAGTTCCTCGCTAAAATTGCCCAATTGCCGATACGATTTCGATGCGACCAGTTCCGAATAAGCTGCTTCTCTGGATCGCGTTTTTCTTCGTGGTCCCAGCCTGCACGATTCTGTTCTACGATGATGGCGCTGCGCGCTTTGTTGCGATTGTTTGTTTGTTAGGGATTGTCCTCGTTTGTCTGGGTGACTTCTTTCTTTCTCAATCTCTTCTCAAGGCAGTGGATCTCGAGGTCCCGGAGTTGATTCGTGGGACGAAAGGGCGAGCGACGACTTTTTACCTGGAGTTTTTCCTGACGGGTTCTGATTTGGGATGGGTTCGGTATGGGTTGAATGCGGCTCCTTTCTTCCGATTTGAAAGTGATCCCATTGGCAGGATTTCTCCGCTGAAAGCGGGGCGGAAAACGCGAGCGGCAGTGGAAATTATTCCGCTGCAACGCGGAGGATTCTCACTCGATGTCTTGTTTCTGGAAACTCGATCGCAGCTGGGGCTGTGGCTGATGAGGCGTCGTTTCGACCTCGCTGTAGAGCTGCGCGTTTATCCCGACCTGACCCTTGAGAGAAAGCGGCTAGCCAGCCTTTTCCTGATGCGCGGGCAGGATGGGACGCACATCGTGCGGCAAGTGGGGAAGGGGAGAGACTTCGAGCAACTGCGCGAATACCAACCTGGTGATGACTACGTTGACATTGATTGGAAAGCGACGGCACGGCGCGGGATTCCCGTCACGAGAACCTACCAGATTGAGAAGACGCAGGAGGTCTACGTTGTCGTTGACCACTCACGGCTCAGTGCCCGGGAGATTCGGGTGCCGATTGAGGAAAATCAGGGGGGTGATTGGCTCTACGAGGAACAGTCGTCGGGCGGGGACTATCTGGTGACAACGCAGTTGGAAAAGTTTCTCCATTGCTCGCTCATTCTCGCTTCAGTAGCGGAGCGGCAGGGCGACCTTTTTGGTTTTGTGAGTTTTGCGGACAACGTTTCCCGATTCATTCGCGGACGAAATGGCAAAGAGCATTACAACCTAGTTCGAGATGCTCTCTACACCCTGGAGCCCGAGCCGGTGGCTCCTGATTTTGAGCAATTGATGATCGCGCTGCGTCAGCGCCTTACTCGTCGAGCCCTTCTCATCATGCTGGTTGATCTGAGTGATCCGCTCACCGCCGAGCAATTTTTTGAAGCCTTGCCACTCATCAATCGGCAGCATCTCGTTCTCGTAAACATGGTGAAGCCCGAGCATGCGCACCCGCTGTTTTCCGGCAGGGTTGATCCCGAAACCATATCCGAAGTATACGAGGAATTAGGCGGGCACTTTCAGTGGCAGGAGATTCGCGAGACACGAAACAAATTACATCATCTCGGTGTCGAACTGAGCACACTGGATCACGCCGAGCTTTGCACCGAAGCGGTGACGCAGTATCTCAATGTGAAGAACCGGCAGCTGATCTAGCTGCTCGTTACAAAAGCAAAACCCCTCACCCATCGCGAAGATGGGGAGGAGTTTCCTCGTTGTGAGCGGGAAATATCAGTGATGCCTGATTTGGAAAATCGCAACATCCTTCGCGGTTGTGTCGAGAGTGGAGGTGGAATTGGGGCGAGCGCTGTGGCTCTTTTTCAGCCAGGTAATCTTTCTGTGACCGCCCCTTCGAACCACTTTCTTTGTTTTCTTCGAAGTGTGCGTGAGTTTCTGAACTGCTCCGCTCGTGTTGTAGGCATCGTAGCCTCGAGCACCTTCGATCGACGCTCCTTTGCTGATGAGATTGTCAGGCTGGGCGGTTGCGAGCGTTTCGACAAATACGTCGTGAGTCATGTTGGTATCATTTGGCACGAGAT
>JAKMGR010000626.1 GCA_022424805.1 Verrucomicrobiales bacterium | reverse complement strand
CTCACAGGCTGACTCAGAACGAGTCCCTCATCGACGTCAGGTTCTTCCTCGGCATCAACAATTTCGAAAACACGCTCCGCCGCCGCTCGACCTGCCTGGATGATCTGGTTCAATCCATTGAGTCGGGTGATTGGCTCGTAGAAGAGACCCAGTGCGACGAGGAAGAAAGCGAAGGTTCCGATTTCCTTTTCCAGGGCTTCGCCTGTTGGAGCCTGCATCACCCACCATCCACCGAATCCGATCACGAGGACGTAGCCGAGATTCCGGCAAAACTCCATGCTCGGGTTGTAGGCGGCCCAGACTCGCATCAAGTGCAGAGTCGCTTCTCGGAGGCGGTTGCTTGATTCGTTAAAAGCAGCGTGTTCCGATTCTTCGCGAGTAAACGCCTTGATCTGCTGAATCCCGTCGATGTTGTCGTGCAGAAGCGAATTCATCGAGCTCGTCGCTTTTCTCACCTTGCGATGCCTCTCCGGGGCGGTCCTCGTATAAGTCCACGCTCCCAAGAAAAGAAACGGCATCGGGATCATTGCGACGGCAGCGAGTCGGGCATCCTGGAGAAAAAGTGCGACGCCCATCACGATCACCTGTAAGACAGCGATGACGCCCTGCTCAATCCCGTCAATGAGGACACGCTCCATTGCGGTGACATCTTCGGTGACTCTCGTCATAACATCACCAGTCCGTTTGTTATCGAACCATCTCATGGGGAGACGCTGAATTTTTCGATACAAATCCGAGCGAATATCGAAGATTACCTTCTGCTCGAACGTATTGTTTAAAATGATGCGTAGCGCATTAAAAAGGTTCGTGAGAAAAAATGCTCCCAACGCGAGCATCGATAGCGGCAGCAATCGATCGAATTGCTGCTGCGGAATGACCTCTCCCGTCACGATCTTTGTGACCGTCGGGAAAACAATAATCATCACCGTCATGAGGACAGCGCAAGCAAGTTGGGCCGTTGCCAGCCCTGGGTAACGCTTTAGGTAGGATAAGACTCGAAGAACAGTCCGCATGAGGAGAATAGTTTATGAAAAAGGATTTCAGGATACATTAACGAAGAAAATATTACCTTCCTGAACCCCCGGTGATAAAATCGACAAACATGGCGCGCAAACGCTGGCTCTCCAACTTTTTCTGGTTTGTGTTGTTCCCACTTCTTTTGGGAGCTAGTGCCATTGTGGCCTGTAATCTGTGGATTGTGCTATCGACGCACGGAAGAGTCTACGCTTCCACTGACCTGATCGAGGCGCACGACGTTGGTCTTGTTCTTGGGACGTCAAAGAACGTAGCACCTGACACGCCGAACCAACATTTTCAAAACCGCCTCGCGGCTGCGGCGAAACTCTATGAGGAGGGAAAAGTAACCAAACTTCTCGTCAGCGGGTATAGAGACAGTCGCTACTACGACGAGACAGAGGACATGATAGAGGCCCTTCTCCGTCTGGGTGTGCCCAAAGTTGCAATTTTGTCTGACGACAAGGGGGCCCGCACTCTCGACTCTGTAGAGAGAGCGAAAAAAGTTTTTGGCTTTGATCGATTCGTTATTGTCTCCGACGATTTTCACGTGGGGAGAGCCCTTTTTATCGCGGATCGACTCGGGGTTGAGGCAGTTGCCCTCCGAAGCAAATCAGTCGACTACGGTTCATCCGGACGAGTTCGGCTTCGCGAATATTTCGCCAGGGTGAAGGCAGTAATCGATCTGTATGTATGGAATCCCTCCGAGGATGCTCCAGTTATTGCAGGGCTGTAAGAAAACTTCCTTACCTCTGCGGTTGCGCCCGACTTGAGTATCGCTTCCATTTCGAAGCATGATGAATTTTCCTCTCGCCACCTGGGTTCACCATCTGGATCCATTTGCGATCCAGTTTACCGAAACCTTCGGCTTACGGTGGTATGGGCTCGCCTACGTCGCAGGATTCGCGGCTGCATTTTTCCTGATTCGATGGTTTGTCCGCCTTGGTGCATCGGAGTTGAAGGAAGAACAAGTCGCCGATCACATCACCATCTGCGCGCTTCTAGGAACGATGCTTGGAGGGAGGCTTGGGTACATGCTGCTCTATAACTGGGATGGCTTCACGGCGAATCCTCTGAGCTTTTTTGACTTTCTTGGAGGAGGAATGTCAAGTCACGGTGGAATCTACGGGATTACTATCGCAGCAGGGATTTACGCGTGGTACAGCAAGAAATCTTGGCTCGGACTCGGTGACAATCTCGTTGTTGTCGCTCCCCTTGGAGTCTTCTTTGGCAGGCTCGCTAATTTTGTGAATGGAGAACTCTTCGGGCGAAAAACCGATGCTGCCATCGCTATGAAATTCCCAGCTGAACTCCACGAGTGGGAGGGCGCAGCGGATGGAAGAGGGCAATGGATGTTCTCGATCGATCAAATGCGAGAGTTGGCAGGCAGAGCTTCCGAAGTTGCGCCCGAGCTTCTCGGGCAGGTGAATGATGCCATCACGACGGCAATGGCGAACGGGAAGGGCCAGCACTTTGCGGCGGCAGAGAGCATCATCGAGGCATCTCGGGAAAATGAGGCTTTTCGCGAAATGCTGGGAGAAATCCTCAATCCGCGTCATCCCTCGCAGCTGTATGAGGCTGCCGCGGAGGGGCTGATCCCATTTTTCGTTCTCCTCGCGATTCGATTGCGGTGGAAGAATGCCTGGCACGGAGTCATCACAGGGATCTTCTTTGTCTACTACGCCGTCGCGAGAATTATTGTGGAAAACTACCGCGAGCCGGACGCCGCCTATATCATTGGAATGACCCGCGGGCAGTTTTACTCCATTTTCATAATCCTGACCGGCGTTGCCTTCCTGATCTACGCAGTGAAAACGAAGCGGGGGAACGAATTACCCACCTGACCCTGTATGATCTGGCACCCAACCCTGTTGGGTTGGTGAGTGTACCAGGTTGAGGAGTAGGCGATTTAATCCTCTCCCGCGAAAATACACTTTTTCCAGATCGGGACGGTCTCTTTGATTCGGCGCAGATACTCCTGGCTGATTGCAAACCCCTCTTTGCTGTGAGCGGTTTGCACACGGATCAGGATGGAGGCTTCCCCTGCGGCGACGTAGCCGACCTTGTGATGAACGAGGGCCATGTGGTCGGGAAATTCCTCTCCCATGGCGACACCGATTTTTTCCAATTCCGCCAGGGCCATCCCTTTGTAAAAGGAATAATCGATCCCGGATATCTCCTGTTCATTTTCGGAATCGCGAACCACGCCGTGAAAGCGGATGTCGGCACCATGTTTCGTCGATTGCTCCAACTTTGCCTCGACCGAGGCGATGGATTCTTCGGAAATGGAAGCGGTAAAGTGCGGCGAGTTCATTCTGGTTGTATACAAGGCGATAAAATGAGCGCTTGCGATTGCGTCAGCGTGAGTAGGCTTGAGGCATAACTCTAGAAGAACACGAAAAATGAGCAAAAGCGATTTTGGATTGATTGGCCTCGCCGTAATGGGGCAGAACCTGGTGCTGAACGTTGAGAGCCGCGGATTCCGCTGTTCCGTCTACAACCGGACGACGGAGACGATGAAAGAATTCATCGCCGAAAACCCGGATAAGAACCTCCACGGCGCAGAGACGCTGGAGGATTTTGTAAACAGCCTGGAGCGTCCTCGCAAAGTGATGATGCTCGTTCAGTCCAAGGCAGGTGGCGATCCGAATGACCGTGATGCGGTCGACTATGTGATCGAGGATCTCGTTCCTTTGCTCGACGAGGGAGACCTGATTATCGACGGAGGAAATACCTACTTCATCCACACCGAGCGTCGCTCGAAGGCTCTTGCGGAAAAAGGACTTCTTTTCATCGGTTCCGGTGTTTCCGGCGGCGAAGAAGGAGCGCGCAAAGGACCCGCTATCATGCCTGGAGGACCAGGGAGTTCCTGGGAAATCATCCAGCCGGTTTTCGAGGCGATTTCTGCGAAGGTCGACGGTGTTCCCTGTGTAAACCACATTGGAACCGGTGGCGCGGGCCATTTTGTGAAGATGGTTCACAACGGGATCGAATACGGTGACATGCAACTGATTTGCGAAGGTTACGAAATCTTCAAACGCGCCGGTTTTTCTAACGAGGAAATGGCTGAGATCTTCACGAAGTGGAACCAAGGACCCCTAGAGTCATTCCTCATCGAGATCACGAGCAAGATTTTTGAAGAAAAAGATCCGGAGACTGAACAGCATCTCATCGATCTTATCCTCGACAAGGCGGGTCAAAAGGGAACCGGTCGCTGGACGGTGATGAACGCGGCCTCCAACGCGGTTGTGATTTCGACAATCAACGCAGCGGTCGAGGCGCGGATTCTCTCTTCGAAGAAAGACGAACGCGTTGCTGCCGCTCCCGTTCTCAATGGTCCTGAAGCGGCCATCGACGTGGACAAGGAAGAACTCATTCAGAAAGTTCACGACGCTCTTTATGCTTCCAAGATCATTTCCTATGCACAGGGACTCGACCTTATCAAGGTGGTCAGTGAGAAACATGAGTGGGGTGTGAATCTTGGTTCTACCGCACAGATCTGGCGGGGGGGATGCATCATTCGCGCTCGCTTCCTCAATGATATCACCGATGCGTTCCAGCGAAATCCTGATCTCACCAACCTGATGCTCGATGACTTTTTCACCGATATTCTCAATCGCTGCGAAGGCGCATGGCGCGAGATCGTCGCTCTCGGTGTGATGAACGGTGTTCCGGTGCCTGCTTTCAGTGCATCGCTTGGATACTACGACAGCTACCGCTCATCCGTGCTGCCTGCGAACCTGATTCAGGCGCAGCGCGATTTCTTCGGAGCGCACACCTACAAGCGTATTGACAAGCCAGCCGATCAGGATTTCCACACGAAGTGGCCTGAGTTGCTCAACTAAGTTGAGCGGTGCTCTGTATCACAGAATCGATTTCATTCGATTCTGCGGATTGCCGTTATCGGTGCGGTTTACGGGATGATGCTATTGGCTTGCCCATGTTTGATTTGGTAACTCACCCCCACACGATGACAAAACTCCGCTCTCTTTTCCCCCTTTTCCTAATCCTCACTCTCGGGGTTGGATTCGGCCTCGCCCAAAACCAGAAGAAGGGAAAGAAAAAGAAATCGTATCCGAAGAAGGAGTACTACTCGGGCGCTCCGATTAAGGCTCTCATCGTCACGGGCGGTTGTTGCCACAACTATCTCTACCAGACCTTTGCGCTGGGATCTGGCGTTCAGAAAGTAGTGAACGTCGATTTCGAAGTGGTCAATGTAGGTGGCCGTGGGACCGAGGCGATGATCGATCTCTACAATAAGGTTGATTGGGCGGAACCTTACGATGTCGTCATTCACAACGAGTGCTTTGCGAATACGGCGGAGCCGGAATACATCCGGCGTATCACGGAAGCGCATCGCGGCGGAACTCCTGCGGTAGTGGTCCATTGTGCGATGCATTCCTATCGTGCTGCTGAGATCGACGATTGGCGCGAATTTCTCGGGGTTACGAGTCGCAGGCATGACCATCAGTCGAATTATCCTGTAAAAGTCACGAAGCCGGAGCATCCCGTCGTCGCAGATATTCCGCCCGGCTGGGTCACTCCGAAGGACGAACTTTACATCATTGAGAAGCTCTGGCCGAATACCACTGTTCTCGCGACATCACCAAGCGAGAAAGATGGCAAAGACCACCCCGTTATCTGGGTAAATGAATTCGGAGGCACTCGGGTGGCTGGGACGACTTATGGACACTCGGACGAGATGTTCGGCGATGAAAACTTTATTCGGCTCCTCGCTCGCTCCATACTCTGGGCAGCCGGAAAAGAAATCGGCGCACCTGTTGAAAGCACCGAGTAAAGCAAATTTGTTTGGTTTGGTTCAGAAGCGGGAAGGTTTGGGAAATGTAAGAATCTTCGGCCTCCCCGGGATCTGTTAGAGGATATCGTCTTTAGGACTCGAGGGCTTTTTCTTTTCGATCGCAGGTGTTGACGTTTTTTCTACCTTTGGTGCTGGAGGTGTCAAAACTTCCAGATTGTCGAGCTTCATGGTCTCAAGATGATCGCGAGCTTCTTTGGGAAGCGATTCCACGCCGGTTTCAGGGTCGAAATCGCCTTTGTAGATGGTCTTGCCCGCTTTGTCCTCGATCTCAATTTTGTGTTTTCCGTCCTTTTCTGTGATCGTGACCTCACCTTCCTGGTTATCGATTTTCAGAATACCTTGCGTTCCGAAGACAGAGACAGGAAATCCTGGGCGAACAGAGACTGCGGGTGGCTTGCCTTGTAATCCCGCTGTCTCATTTTTTGTTGCTTTCTGACCAGGAGCACTCGGCTGGATCCATTTCTTTCTCCACTGATCCTGTTGGCGTTTCAATTGCTCATGCCATTCCTGTGAGTGCGGGGTGAAATGCGGTGGACTGGCAGGCATCGGCTTTCCATGGATGCGTGGTGCGAAAAATGACTCCTCTTTTTCTCCTAGTGTGACACTAATGACTTTTTCGGTGCCCTTTCGAATGATGGTCACATCAATTTTGTCCCCGCTCGGTTTTGTCCGCACCAGAAGCGAGAGGTGCTCCGGAGAAATCAGAAGCTGGTCCTCGAGTTTCAGAAGAACATCATGCTGTTTCAAGCCAGCTTTGGCTGCTGGGGAGTCTGGAAGAATCTGATGGAGCTGAATACCAAAGCCTTCGTCGAGGTCGAGGTATTCTTTCACCGAGGGTGCAACGGGAGAGGTCGCGACTCCGAGAAAGGGCCTCTTCTCTGCTCTGCTAGCGGATACTGCCTTCTCTTGCTTTGGCGTTGCCTTTTCCGTTGTAGATTTCTGGATCTTCTTTTTCTGCGCCTCCGCTTTCTTTTGTTTTTCTGGGCGAGGCTTTTTCTCGTCGTCGGGAGCCGCCTGCATGGCGTTTGCAAATGCAAAGCAGAGCGCAAGAACGAAATAAGAAACGAAGGTGGGGGGGGTCATGATGAATTCGTTAGTCTGTTTGGAGCGGAACGATGACTTCTTCTCTCCGTGGTTTGAAAAATCGGATGTTGGTTCCTGTTTCCGGGTCGTGCCAGTGGTAGACGTCTCGATACTCGACTGACATGCGCTCGCGGAGCCCCTCCTCGGTTTTGATGACGCCGTTAGAGGATGAATTGATGAGGTAGCCCTGCGCGGAGACAGGGAGAAAATCTTCCGCCGATGGACCGGTGAAGGATTCCATTTCCGATTCGATCGGAGCCACTTCACGAAGCCCGGTTTCGGTAGCGAGATTGGTTGGTACTTCGCGTTGCAAGCTGGGCCCATAGCGAAGAGCGATGTAGCCAAGAGTAGCGATACAACAAGTCGCAGCGAGTAGGATGACCCTTCGCCAATGGATGTGTCTCGGATCGTGCTCGGCATCCAATGCCGTGATCCGATATTCCCGGTGGAGGCTGTTGAGCTTGGAACAACCTAGCGGAGCAGGGTCCAGCTTTTTCAGGAGCTCCTGGAGTTCGGCATCACTCTCCGGAATATCCGGGAGGTCTGGCTCGTTCGTGTTTTCGCTCATCTCATTTGTGGAGCGAAGACCGGATCGATTTTTGTCTGGAAAAATTACAAGGCCTTAGAAGTCGCGAATTGCTTCTGCCATTTCGTGATCTGTTTGCTGACGTTGCCAGGGGAGGGCGCGCCGATCGCTTTCCGCGCTTTCAGTGCCGTTTTGATATCGAGCACCCGGTAGACGTCACCTTCAAAAGCAGTCGAAAATTCCCGATACTCATCGAGCCGGAAGTCAGGAAAGTCGCGCCGCTCCTTGATGCTGTGCGCGGTGAGTTTCCCAATGATTTCGTGCGCATCGCGAAATGGTACCCCTTTCAAAACCAGGTAATCAGCCAGATCGGTGGCGAGAAGAAAGGGATCACTGGTTGCCGCAAGTGTGCGCTCTTCGCGGACCTTTGCCACGGCCATCATTTCAGCGAATACTTCGAGGGCAAGCTTGATCTGATCGATCGAGTCAAAGAGCGGCTCCTTGTCCTCCTGCAAATCACGATTGTAGGTCATGGGAAGACCTTTGATCGTGGTGAGAAGGGTCATCAGGTTTCCGACGAGACGACCAGTTTTTCCCCGAGTCAGTTCAGCTACATCAGGATTTTTCTTTTGGGGCATCAGGCTGGAGCCCGTCGTGTGCGCGTCACTCAGTTCGATGAATCCGAACTCGGCCGAGGCCCAGAGGATGACATCTTCGCTGAGTCTGGAAAGGTGAACCCCCACCATCGAAATAGTGAACAGCAGTTCCGCAATGAAATCCCGATCGCTGACCGCATCCATGCTGTTTTGCGTGATCGCCGGAAAGTCGAGCTTTTGTGCGACGAGTTTCCGATTCAGAGGAATCGTTGATCCTGCGAGCGCACCGGAACCAAGTGGCATCACATTGATCCGCTTGTACCCATCTCGAATTCGCTCCTTGTCGCGCTCCAACATTTCCACGTAGGCGAGGAGATGATGAGAAAACAGGACTGGCTGACCGCGCTGCAGATGGGTGTATCCGGGGACGACCGCCTCGGGCTGTTTCACCGCGAGAGAGAGAAGGGCTTTTTGAAGATCGAGAATCCGATTGTGAATCGCCTTGGATTCTGCTCGGCAGTAGAGCCGGACGTCGAGCGCGACCTGGTCGTTCCGACTTCGAGCAGTGTGAAGTTTTGCGCCGGGAGCGCCGATCTTTTCGGTCAGTGCCCGTTCGATATTCATGTGAATATCTTCGAGGCTTGTTTTGAAACGAAACTTGCCGCTTTCGATTTCCTTTTTGATCTCGCGAAGGCCGCGACCGATCGCACGTTCCTCGGTCTTGTTGATGATACCCGCATCCTGTAGCGCCGCAGCGTGAGCTATTGATCCCTCGATATCATGGGCATACAGTCGCCAGTCATACGAGATCGACTCGCCATAGCGTTTCACCAAATTCGAAGTTTCCGTCTGGAATCGTCCCTTCCACATTGTTCTGCATCGCCGCGAGAAGACAGCTTTTCAACTCGGATTTTTGAAACTTCCGCCTACTTCCCGATCCCCAAACGCATCTGAATCAGGTTTTCGCAGACGCCTTCACTGCGAAGTTTATCACAACAAGCCTCGATACGCATCGATTTGGTAGCCGGGCGAAAGCCGAGACGACGGGTGATGCAATCGACCAGGACCGCGACGTTTTCGTCTTCAAATTCCACCACTTTTCCGCAATCGATGCAGATCAGGTGATTGTGATCGGGGGAATCGAGAAAATTGGGATCATAGACTCGCTCGTCTCTCCCTAGGTCGATTGCTTTGAGTAAGCCGCATTCCTCGAGCAGAGAAATCGTGCGGTAGAGAGTTGCCCGGGAGGTCTTCGGATTGATCTTTTTTGCCTTTTCCAGCAACTCATCTGCTGTGAAATGGTCATCACTCGCAAAAGCAGCCTCTACAATAACATCACGCTGACTCGTCTTCCGCATTCCACGGGAGTGAATAAAGTCTTCGAAGCGTTCCCTGATTTCGGTGTTCATGAAGATAACAGACAAGTTGGCGGGATTCCTGCTTTTCCCATCCTTGTTTCTATCAGATAGTTTCCCAAAATGTCCACCTTCCTCGAGTCCTTTCTGCATTTTATTCCGATATACCAAACTCGGGTTTGGGGGGGGCGGACACTGGAAAGTCGAATTCGGCGGGAATTGCCGGACCAGGAATCGCCGTATGGTGAGTCCTGGGAAATCTCCGCGCGGGAAGAGGCGGATTGCGCGGTGAAGAGCGGGGGATTAGCCGGTAAAAAACTAACAGAGCTTTGGGGTGATCCCGAGCTTCGAAGTGCGATTTTTGGACCGGGTGCGCCAGTGGGCGATCGCTTTCCGCTGCTATGCAAGATTCTGGATGCTCGCGCGAAGCTGAGTGTGCAGGTGCATCCACCCGAATCCGTAGCTGCAGAATTAGGTGGCGAGCCAAAAACGGAAGTCTGGTATATCGCAGCGGCAGATCCAGGAGCCGAAATATACGTGGGGGTGAAGGAAGGAGTAACCGAGGCCACCTTTCGTGAGGGTCTGGAAGAAGGGAGCGTGGAGAGTTTGCTTCATTCGATTCCAGTGAAGGAAGGAGAGCACATCTTCATTCCAAGCGGCCGACTTCACGCCATCGGCGCTGGGCTGGTGATCTATGAAATTCAGCAGAACTCCGACACTACCTTTCGAGTCTTTGACTGGAATCGGCTCGGTCTCAATGGAAAGCCGCGAGATTTGCACGTGGAGGAATCACTGCATTGCATTGACTTCAGCGATGTTGAGCCGGGGATGGATCAGGCAAAGGAAAAGCTGCTATGCGAATGCGAGCACTTCCGGATGGAGCGGCACATCCTAAGTGAGGGGGGCTCTGTTGGCGAGCTCACTGCCGGGCGTTTTTCGATTCTGACGGTGATACGGGGAAAACTCTCAGTCGGGTATACAGCCTGGACAGAGGGAGACTTCCTGATGATCCCGCATGGCGCAGAGGAGGGCTTGCCTCAGGCGGGGGAGAGTGGGTGCGAGTTTTTGCTGACGACCTGGTGAGCTGATTGCGGTGCGAGTTACATCACCCGGACCTTCGTCAGGTCTTGCGTATCGATCATCCCGACGGGCCGACTCTCTGCATCGACGACGACCAGGTCATCGATACGACTGTCTTCAAGCATTCGCAGGACTTCGCCGACGAGGCGATCTGAAGCAACTTGGATTGGGTCGCGGGTCATCAGTTCGCCTACTGCCTGATGACCAATCTCCGGATTCCCGGATTGGAAAGAGCGAGCGAAGTCCCCCTGTGTGAAAATTCCGGCAAGCTTGCCCTCGGTATCTGCAATCACGACGGCTCCTGCGCGGGCTTTCGTCATTTTTCCAATGACATCGATGACAGGCTCCTCTGCGTCGACGACAACAAGTTCTTCGCCCTTACGCATGATGTCTTCCGCTCGGAGAAGAAGAGCACGCCCGAGCGATCCGCCTGGATGGAGCTCTGCAAAGTGTTCTCTCGTAAATCCGCGGGATTCTAACAAAACCATCGCGAGAGCATCTCCGATCACTAGCGTATTCGTTGTGCTGGAAGTTGGTGCCAGATTCAGCGGACACGCTTCGCGCTGCACGTTGATGTCGAGCACGCAGTCCGCTGCCTTTCCGAGAGTCGAATCCGGTTTCCCCGTGATCGCGATGAGCTGGATCTTGCGGCGTTTGAGATAGGGAAGGAGATCAAGCAGTTCTGCGGTTTCACCGGAGTAGCTCAGGGCGATGACGCTGTCTCCGGCATTCACGAGTCCGAGGTCACCATGGATCGCATCCTGGCAATTGAGAACCGATGCAGGTGCGCCGGTAGAATTGAACGTCGCTGCAAGCTTGCTGCCGATGTTTCCCGATTTTCCCACTCCGACGATGGCAATGCGGGCTCCGGACTCGATCGTATTCTGTAACTTACCAACGGCGGAACCAAAAGAATCATCAACTCGTTCGAGAAGACGATTCAGTTCTTCGATCTCCAGAGAGATTACGCGGCGTGCTTTTTCCGAGAAGTCCATGGTGGGTTGCAGAGAATAGAGGCGATGAATCTTTGAGCCAAATAGAATGTTACCGGTAGTGAACGCCTCGGATTGATAGAAGTCCGAGGATAATCAGGCTTACGGCGCCAGATACGGTGAGAATCAGAAGGTGAGTGACGACAGGAATCGCGTCGCCGAGTTTTTCTATTCCGGCATCAATAGCGATCACAGAAAATTGAACAATTGCTACTCCAACGCTGAGCACAAGAAAAATCATCCAAACAGTTTCCGCATAAAATTTCGGGCCGGAAAAATAGAAATAGTAAAACAGCCGATTTGTCGAATTCAGGGGATCCTGAAAAGAGGGCTTCCTAGTAGTCACCGAACACAGCAGTAGCGAGAAGCATAGACCAGAAGAAAACGCTGGTGCGGGCTGGAATGGCTGTAAGTATCCCCGCCGCGATTTTGAATTTTCGCAATATGGGGCAAAATACGGAGTGCCGGTGCGAGGCCTTTCGGGAAACTCAGTCCACCCTGCTGTAGCCGGGGTCTGTGACCCCGGAATGTGCGCCGGTCTTCCACAGAGTATCCAATCCTACAGAAAGGCGCAGCTATCCTTAAAACATCTCCAACTGCATCCCTGCCATCTTGTCTTCGGGGTGGAATCGTACGCCGGCTCCGATCAGTCGGACGCCTTTTCCGTCGCCCCGTTCCCAAGCTTCGCAAAGAAGCTCCCGGAGAAGATCGGCGTCGACTTGCTCGGAGGCGCGCTGCGCGGAGGTGATTTGAAAATCTTCAAACTTCACTTTCACGACGCACTCTCGAATGGGCCGCTCATCGGGTCGTTTCGCGAGGTCCTGGTGGAGTTCCAAGATCAGTTCATCGAGCTTTTCCAATCCCTCGTCGATACTGGTGAGGTTGTGTCGGAAGGTACGCTCGTTGCTGAGAGATTTTCGTTCCCGCTTAGGGTTTACGGGGCGGTCATCAATACCACGACAGAGTTGATGCAGGGCACAACCGAATTTGCCAAAGCGTTGCACGAGCTCCAGCTCGCTTCGTTTTCGCAAGTCCCCGCAGGTTTTCAGTCCCGCTTCGTGAAGGCGATTGGCAGTCCGTTTTCCGACGCCCCAGATTTTCTCGACGGGCAGAGGAAGAAGGAAGTCATTGATCTCCTCTTCCTTCACCACGAATTGTCCATCGGGTTTGTTCCAGTCGCTTGCGATCTTGGCGATGAATTTGTTGGGGGCGATGCCGGCAGACGCCGTCAGGCCTGTCTCGAGACGAATCCTCTGGCGAACTTCCCACGCGATCGTCGAAGCTTCGGAGTCGAGATGAGAAATGTCGAGATAGGCCTCGTCGAGCGAGAGCGGTTCAATAAGATGGGTGAACTGGGCAAATATTTCCCGGATGCGGGCGGACTCCTCTTTGTAAACGTCGAAGCGGGTCGGAAGCAAAATCAGATCAGGGCAGAGTTCGCGCGCTTTGAACGAGGGCATCGCTGATCGACAGCCGTATTTTCTCGCTTCGTAGTTGCAGGTCGTGAGGACGCCGCGTCCACTTCTCCCGCCCACGGCAATGGGCTTTCCAGCCAGTTCCGGGTTATCCCTCATTTCAATCGCGGCGTAGAAGCAGTCCATGTCGACATGGATGATTTTACGCTTTGGTGGATCGGGTGGCATCAAATAAGCATGTTCGCCTGAATAGTTGATGCTGACAACTCGTTTCCCAAACCCATCGCAAGAACGTAGACTCTGCAGGGATGACAAGCTTTGCCATCATCATACCGGCCTACAATGAAGAAACCTACCTCGCTGCGGCAATGACAGCGGTAAGGGAGGCGATGAAAGAGGTGGAACTTATTGGAGAGTTGATTGTCGTAAATAACAACTCGTCCGATGGCACTGCGGAAGTGGCTCGCAGTGAGGGGGCGGATCAGGTGGTTTTTGAGCCGCACAATCAAATTGCACGTGCGAGAAATGCGGGAGCAGCTGCCACGGATGCCGAGTATCTCGTGTTCGTCGACGCGGATACTTGTCTCAATGTGGAAACGCTTCGGACGGCACTTTCTTTTCTGCAAAGTGGGAGCGTTGCTGCCGGTGGAGCTCGCATGGAGGTGGATCAGGAGGTCAGTGTGATGGTCGGCTTTCTCGTAGCGAGTTGGAATCGGACTGCTGCCTTTTTCAAATACGCTGCAGGGAGCTTTTTCTTCTGCCGCCGCGATGTGTTTCAAGAATGCGGGGGATTTGATGAAACGGTTTACGCGGGCGAGGAAGTCTGGTTTGCCCGTCGGATCAAGAAGTGGGCGAGAGCAAGGGAAATGACTTTCGAAGTAATTAGTGATCCTCCCATCGTGACATCGGGGAGAAAGTCGGATTGGTATTCCAATTTTGATTTTATCCGCCAGCTTGCCGTGATTTTTCTAATTCCATGGTCTACCCGAAGCAAGCGATTCTGCTCGATGTGGTATTCGCGGCCGGGAGATTCGAGTGAATCACAACCCTGACGGATTACCCAAAAGTAGGCAGAGGCATTGTTACCCGGAAGAGGACGAATTCGAGCGACCCCTCGTCGACCATCTCGAACGGAAAGGTGTGATGCAGGTTTTCGACGAAATCACCATCGATCCGCGGAGCTGTGCTGACGGCAATGGAGTAGACCATTTCCTTAATCAACTCGAAAGTGAGTCGGTTTGCTTTTCGCAGACTCAACCACAACAGCGGGCCGCAGCTGACCCCGACCAGCAGGACCAGTAACAACTGAAGTTTTTTGCGAAAAGCCAAGTTTACGAAGGGTTTCTGTGAAAACCTAAGGTAGGTCCATGCGACTCGAAACTGTTATGTTGGGTCGATTCGCGAGATCTTACGATAGGCTAGCTCGTGGATGCTGCGACCTTCGTCGAGACCCTTTTGTTCGTATATGGTCTTGATTCGATAATCCTGAAATCGGGAACTTTTGATGGTTCCCCATCCTGACACGTCGGCGAAAATCTTTTCGCAATGCCTGGCGTATTCCGCGACATCGGTGGCGAGGGCGAACTCTCCATCGGGGACAAGCCGATCGCGAATCAATTCGACCGTGTTCCGCTGGACGAGGCGTCGATGCTCGTTGCTGGCCTTGGTCCACGGTTCAGGAAATTGCACGAGCACGGCTTCGGCGACTTCGCCGGTGAGATGATCGCTCAGGACAAGGCGAGCATCGCCACGGATGAGGCGGACATTTTTTACCCCTGCCTCGTGAATTTTTCCCGTCGTTGCAGCAAGGCCGGGGCGATGCACTTCGATGCCGAGAAATTGATAGTCGGGCATTGCTCTTGCGAGACCGACGAGGTGATCGCCCATCCCGAAGCCGATCTCAATCACGAGTGGGCCACGCGAGGGGAAGTGCTCATCCAGATCGATGATTTTTCCATGTTCGAAGCGGATACCTACCTCTGGCCACCAATTACGCATCGCTCGCTTTTGCGCGCGGGTTATTTTTCCGCGGTTTCTAAGATAGCTTGGAGCCCAGCGAAGTTCACGGTTTTGTTTCAGATTCGACATGCTTGGAAAACGAGGTGTAGTTTACACCCATGATCAGTCCGAAGAAAATCTCTCTCTCATTGTGGACGCTGTTCCTTTTTCTTTCCTCACAAGCAGCTGACTGGCCCGAGTTTCGTGGAGAAAATCGGGATGGAGTCTGGCGGACTGATGGATTGGTCGAAAATTTCGAGGGTATGCCCAATCCGCTTCCGCGAAAGTGGTCAGCTCCGGTAGGTGCCGGTTACGGCGGGCCGACAGTGGCAGGCGGCGGGGTCTATGTGATGGATCGCAAAATCTCTAACAGCGAAGAAGCCGAGCGCGTTGTCTGCGTCGATCGAGTAAGTGGCGAGTCAAAGTGGACCCACTCCTACCCCTGTAAATATGAGGGGATCGGCTACGGCTATGGTCCGCGTACCAGTGTTACGATCGCCGGCGGAAAAGCCTATGCGTTGGGCATGATGGGGCATCTTCATTGCCTCGACGCTGAGTCGGGAGAGGTTGTCTGGGCGATGAATCTGGCTGAGGAATACCAGATCGACATGCCGATCTGGGGATTGGCGTCTTCACCGCTGGTCGAGAGCGGCACGCTCGTCGTTCAGGTTTCTGCCCCAGCAGACGGAGCGACTATGGTTGGGCTCGACCCCACGACG
Organism: Verrucomicrobiales bacterium; assembly: GCA_022424805.1. Lineage (GTDB taxonomy): Bacteria > Verrucomicrobiota > Verrucomicrobiia > Verrucomicrobiales > DEV007 > Arctic95D-9. The sequence goes on along the minus strand of JAKMGR010000626.1, from coordinate 1,088 downwards.
GGGAAAGAAAAGTGGCGCGCGCTTTCTGACAAGGGTTCCTACGTCTCACCTGTCGTGATTGATCAGGCAGGCAAGCGAGTTACCATCGTCTGGACGGGAGAACGCATTGCTGGATTCGACGCGACTTCCGGATCCATTTATTGGGAGGTTTCCACCAAGCCTAACAAAATGCCCATCAACGTGCCAGGTCCGGCTTTCAATGCGGATCATACGAAGATGTTTCTCGCCGTTTTCTATGATGGATCGCGGCTGATTGAGCTCGGACAGTATGCTCCCACCGCAAAGGAGCTTTGGCACCGCCAAGGTATCAACGAGAGAAAAACCGATGCGCTACATTGCATGATCAGTCCTCCCTTTTTTGTCGGGGACATGATTTACGGCATCGACAGCTATGGCCAGATTCGTTGCCTCGACCCGAAAAATGGTGATCGGGTGTGGGAGGATACGACTGCGCTACCGCAGGAGCGTTGGAGCACTGGGTTTTCCGTACAGAATGGCGAGAAAACCTGGATCGTGAACGAGCGGGGAGAAATCCTGATCACGAAATTCACACCCGAGGGATTTCAGGAAATCGACCGCACTCAAATTATCCCGCCGACGACGCCTCTGAAACAGCGCCGCGAAGGTACGGTGCTCTGGTCGCATCCTGCATTTGCTGGGACGGAGGTGTTTGTGCGGAATGATCGCGAGCTGATTTGTGTAGATTTGGGGAAATAGCCATCAGATAGATTTTCACCCAGTGTAAAATGAAGAGACCACTGCTCTGGTGAGCAAGGGCCTCCTTGGTTTCGATTGGGTTGGAATAGTTGGGCTACCTTGCTGCGCGAAAGCATTGGCTGCTGCCGAAAGAATGACGGAAGCCAGGCTCGAGGCGAGCGTTTTTGATATTGGTTTTAGGTTGATGGTTTGAGTCAGCCGGGATGACTGTCTCTACCCCACCCTTGAAGAACCCGATGGCGATTCGTTACATGGCGAGGAAAACTTTTTTTAGATTTCTTTTCGTAACCCTGATTCCGGACGACATGTTGTTGCTCTATTCGACACAGAAAAGGGTGTCGACAGAGCCACTTCCCTTGCTAACTTACCGG
>JAKMGR010000057.1 GCA_022424805.1 Verrucomicrobiales bacterium | reverse complement strand
TTACCATCCTGGACAAATTTTACGGCAGCCTGAATCGATCCCATCGAGCGGCTCTGCGTGCCCCCCTGACAGATTTTTCCGTTCTTCCGCGCCAGCTTCACGAGCTGTCGTCCTTCCCAGACATTGTGAGAAATTGGCTTCTCGACATAGGCATCTTTCCCTGCCTGAATCGCCCAGACTCCAGCGAGTGTGTGCCAGTGGTTTGGCGTAGCCGTCGACATTGCGTCGATGTCGCCCTCGTCGAACATTTTCCTCATGTCCGCGAAACCGGTCACCCCGTAGCCCTTGTCGTCGGCGAGCTTGTTGACCCGCGCATCGAGCACTGCGGGATCGCAATCGCAAAGAGCCGAAACCCGAACCCCTTTCATTCCCGAAAAAGCACTGATGTGAGATTTACCACGACCGTTCACACCGATGACGCCAACGCGAATGTCTTCATTCGCTCCGAGCACTTTGGAGTTTGGCCAGGCGAGAGCGAGGCCGAAGCCGGCGCCGTATTTGAGGGCTTGTCTACGATCGATCGTGGAAGGTTGGTCGGTGTTTTTCATAAAAATTCTTGGATTGAGACTAGAAATCTAGGAAATCCCACTCCACGCGGCAATGCCGAATATTTCGCGAATGCGTGCCACAGGATGAGAGCTGAATACAAAAAAGGCCGTCGAGCACAACCCGACGACCCTTTTTTAAAAGTCGAAACGCTCTGGAGCGATCAATCACTGCTCGCGAACGACAGGAAAATGCGAAGGATATACCAGAACAACAGTGCCACACTCGCAAAAAGCGAAAGCGAGGCCGCAACCGCCTGATCCGGGCGGTAATGGTGGATGATATTCGAGGTCGTGTAGAGAATGCTGGCAGAAGCAAAAATCGCCATCGCTCCCGCAAAAATCGTTCCGAGGTTAAAACCGAAGATGATTGACACAACGATGATTCCCAAAGCGACGAATCCACCAATCATCAGAAAGCTGCGGAGGAATGAGAAATCCTTTTTCGTTACGAAAGCAGCAAAGGTCAAACCTGCGAAGATAAAACCTGTGGTGACACCGGCTTTCATAATCACTCCACCGTCTCCCGCAAAATTTGCCGCAATGTAGAGCAGCGGCATGAAGATAAAGGCCTCAGCAACAACAAATAATCCGAGCCCGAAATACTGTGCCCCCAGCGAGGTCGTCTTGTTGGCGAAGCTCTCAGCAATCCAGGAGACAGCCATGAATGCTCCCAGCACGATCAGCCAACCAAAGCCGCCCGTCATTTTGCTGATCAGACTCTGTGCCCAGCTCTGCTGAAGCAAAAACCACTCCAGCCCAATAAAGGCGACAATGGCAAGACCTAGGTGAAGATACGTGGAGCGAATGAAAGCCGCGCGCTCCGTAGGAGCAGCATCGGCGACGGTATAGGGATTGGCGTAGGCGGTAGTCATCTATGAGTTTTACAATCGAAGAACGGATAGTCCAAGAAGAATAAGTCCGCTTTACTGTAACTTAGACCGGGAACCCGCCAATTCGTTCAATCGGCATTTCCACGGATCGATGATCGCCCAACCCCTGTGAGGTCGAGGGCATAATAGGCTCAGGTGACTGATCGCACCCTGTTCGGTAAGCATCCTCATCGAATTCGCGATTGCTACTTTTTTCACAGATCGAACCGCACGCCCCTTGGGTAACGGGAAAAACCAAAGAGGAGTTAGAATTGATTCCGATGGCAGCGCCGAACTCTACGATCTCTGGGGCAGCCACTACTTCGCGTGCTTGATGGGGACAATGGCCGCCTCAAAAAGCCTAGCTGGGACGAAAGGACCGATTCGATTATCGTCTGTAGCCCCGGCCCCGACAAGGAATCGTGAAAGGGTTCTCACAATGTGAAGATATGGTAAATCGAATCACCTAGAATTCGGACCTTGCCCGTCGGGAACTGAATTGGTATCCCGTCAGGCATCATGAATTGCCTGCTTCGACTTTCGCTCTGCACCGTTTTCGTTTTTTTCACCGGCTTTACCAATGCTGAGCCGCCGGAATTTCGCTGGAGCGAAAAAGAAATCGACCAAATCCAGATTGGCTACGGACTCGCGCTGACTGACGTTGATGGTGACAAGGACATCGATATCCTTCTCGCCGACAAGAGCACCGTGCAGTGGTACGAGAATCCGAGTTGGGAAAAACACGTTATCGCTGAAAAGCTGACGCTTCGCGATAACGTCTGCATCGCCGCACGCGATATCGACGGTGATGGCAAATGCGAGATCGCCGTGGGCGGGCAGTGGAATTTTCGGGAGACCTTGAAAGATGGCGCCGTCCACTACCTCATTGCCCCGGAAGATCGCACGCAGAAGTGGAAGCCAGTTAAGCTTTACAACGATCCCAGCACTCACCGCATGCATTGGATCGCAGGAGCCGACGGGGAATTTTCTCTCGCCGTAAAGCCGCTCCGCGGAAAAGGCTCCCTCGACGGCATCGGCCCCGGGCTACGGATTCTCACCTACCACAAGCCGGAGAATCCGGAGGAAGAATGGAAAACCGAAATCGTCAGTGACTTTCTTCATCTCTCTCACAACTTCCACCCCGTGAATTGGGATGACGATCCCGAAGAAGAACTCATCGTCGCAGCAAAGGAAGGCGTCTGGCATCACGACCGAGTCGACGGCAAATGGAAGGCTCACCAGTTGACCCGAGACTTCGCGGGAGAAGTGCGTGACGGAAAACTACCCAACGGAAAACGTTTCATCGCAACTGTTGAGCCCATGCACGGCTCTTCGTGTGCCGCCCACGTCGAGACCGATTCCGGTCTTTGGAAACGGCTCGCTGTGCTCGACGACGCAATCAAAGACGGACACGCCGTCGCCTGCGCCGACTTTCTTGGCACGGGTTCCGATCAGATTGTCGTCGGTTGGCGCGCGATGCATCCCAAAGAAGTCCCCGGTGATCCTGGTATCAAACTTTTCGCACCGACCAGAGACGACGGAACCGAGTGGACGGAAACAAAAATCTCCGGTGCCGAAGTCGCCGTCGAGGACATCAAGGTCGCAGATCTGAACGGGGACGGAAAAGTCGACATCGTCGCTGCCGCTCGACAGACCAAGAATCTCCGCATCTTTTTCAACGAGTCGTGAGGAGGCGATTGCGGAAAATCTTCCAATTATT
>JAKMGR010000492.1 GCA_022424805.1 Verrucomicrobiales bacterium | reverse complement strand
ACTGAGCAATCCCGTTCTCGCGGCAAAGATTGGGGCGCCGGGATTCGTCACTTTGAGTTCTGACGGAAAGCGAATCTACTGCGTTTGTTCGGTAGAAAAGGAGCCCAGTGTTGCAGCGTTTTCGATTGGAGAGGACAAATCCCTCTCTCTCATCAACACCCAACCTATCGGCGATGGCGGCGCAGCGCATCTCAGCCTGGACCACGAGGACATGATTCTGTTCACGGCTCAATACGGCGGCGGATCGACAGCCGTTTTCCCTATCAAAGGCGATGGCTCCATTGGCGAGCGCAGCGATCTGGAGGAACACAACGGATCAGGTCCCAACGAGGCACGGCAAAAAGGACCCCACCCCCACTGGGCCGGAGTCAGTCCCGACAATCGATTTCTTTTCATTCCTGATCTGGGAGCTGACAAAGTTTTCATCTATCGCATCGATCACGAGAACGCCACGATCGAGCCGCATGGCGCCGGAATCGCGATTCCCGGCGGCGGCCCTCGCCACATGAAATTCAGCAAGGACGGATCAAAGATTTACCTGCTCAACGAACTGCTGATGTCGGTAACCGTTTTCGACTACGACGCGAAAGCAGGAACGATGAAGGCGGTTCAAACGATCTCCACCCTGCCCGAAGAAATGTGGGAAATTCCCAACAAATCGTCCGAGATCCGCGTTCATCCGAGTGGCAAGTTTGTCTACGCTGCCAATCGCGGTCATGATTCCATCGCTGCCTTTTCCGTCGACAGACAAAGCGGGCAGTTGGAGTTTGTCGAACGCGAAGCGATTCGCGGAAGCTGGCCGAGAAATTTCAACATCGATCCTACCGGTCAATGGCTGATCGTGGCGGGACGTTATTCCAATACGCTTTCTGTATTCAAAATCGATCAGGAGACCGGCGGATTGCTCTTCCACGGAAAAATCGTAAATGTTCCTGCTCCGATTTGCGTGGAGCATGGGAAGTGAGTGAGCACGGGAATTACGCCCGCAGCGATTCACCCAAGCACGGTCTCCCGAATCGCTCCGGCGAGAGCCTTCCCGAGAAACGGGCTGACGTGGCTCTTGGTCTTGAGATAGCCAGCATCAACCTTGGTTTCTCCCTCTGGATCAAAGACGAAGAAGTTGGCTTTCTCTCCTTCCTGAATCGCCACTGGCCGCTGTCCGACGATCTCTCGTGGAGCTACGGAATACTTTCGAATCAGGAGGTCCCATCCGAAGACTCCGTTTTTGATAAATCTGTCGTAGAGAGAGAGCACCGCCGTCTCCAGCCCAGCTACTCCAAAGGGCGCGCTCGCAAAATCAGCCGCTTTTTCAAATTCGGTATGCGGAGCGTGGTTCGTCGCAATTGCGTCAACGGTATCATCCAGCAATCCCTTAAGAAGGGCATCGCGATCGGTCGGCAAGCGCAGAGGCGGGTCGAGCTTGTAGGCAGTGTTGTAGTCCTCAATATCATCTTCACTGAGAAGGAGATGAAAGGGAGAGACTTCGCAGGTCACATTCGTTCCCGTAGCCTTTGCGTCGGAAATGGCTCGAAGGGCGTGAGCGGTAGAAATCTGCTGCAGATGCAACTTCGCACCGGTGTGCTGGGCAACGCGGATGTCGCGATCAATGGCGATCTCCTGACTGATCGCGGGAATGCCAGGCAGGCCCAGTTGATAGGATACCCGTCCCTCGTTGACTGCCCCTGCCTTGGTCAGAGCCGGCGTGTCACAATGAGACGTCACAACGAGATGAAAATCTCTGGCATACTCCATGCAGCGGCGCAACAGATCTGGACACGGAACGGTCCGATCTGAATCGGTCAGCATCACAACTCCGCGATTCGCCATTCCGGAAAAACCGGCCAGCTTCTCGCCTTCGCGACGTTTGGTAAGACATCCTGCCACGAGCATCGGGATCGGACTCGCTTCGAAGACGAGATCCTGGAGACTCTTCACCAGGTTACCTGTATCAATGGGAGGACTCGTATCCGGCATCAATACAAGGCCAGTTATCCCTCCATTCAGAGCGGCGTCGGCACAGGTCGCAAGTGTTTCCTTGTGTTCCGCACCAGGCTCTCGAGCATGAACATGGAGATCAAACATTCCCGGAACGAGAACACACCCTGCACAGTCAGAGACCGCATCACCTGCAATATCTTTCCCCACTTCCTTGATCACCCCGTCATCGCCAACAAGAACGTCGGCCTTTTCCAATTCCGGTGAATCGGCGCGGGCGATACTGGCGTTTTTGAAAAGCCTCTCCATATCAGTCCTGTTGCGTCTCGGGTTTCAGCCAGTGCAATACGGCCATGCGAACGGCGATTCCATTTTCGACCTGAGTAGATATCAGACTTTTTTCATATCCCATCGCCTCGTCTGTGACCTCGACTCCACGATTGACGGGTCCGGGATGCATCAGCCAGGTCCCGCGTTCCCTCATCTGTGAAAGTCGTCCGCTGTTCAGGCCATACATCTTGTGGTATTCGGCAATGCCGGGGAAAAATTGCCCTTCCTGCCGCTCCAGCTGAACGCGGAGCAAATAAACCGCGTCCGGCCCCCAGTCGAAGACATCATCCCAGGAAGCGAGGCGCTGCATGAAATCGTGACGCCCTTCGGGAATCAGCGAACCCGGCCCCAGCACACCCACCTCGATTCCCAATTTGTGAAAAAGCGTGCTTGTCGATCTCGCGACCCTCGAATGAAGGATGTCACCAACGATGACTACCTTTTTCCCGGCATAGTCCGGGCAGACTTCGCGAAAGGTCATCGCATCGAGCAAAGCCTGCGTGGGATGAGCGTGATACCCGTCCCCGGCATTCAACACAGAGGCATTGGTGTGCTTGGCAACGATCCCAGGTACTCCGGCACCTTTGTGACGAATCACGATATAATCGGAGCGCATCGCCTGGAGCGTCTCGATGGTGTCGAGGAGAGACTCCCCTTTCACGACCGAGGAACTGCCAACAGCGAAGTTCGTCACGTCAGCAGAGAGTCGGCTCGCGGCAACTTCGAAGGACGAGCTCGTTCGCGTAGAAGGCTCGTAGAAAAGGTTGAGAACGGTTTTTCCGCGAAGAGTCGGAACTTTCTTCACAGATCGTTGGAAAAGTTGCTTAAACGGCACCGCATTATTGAGAACGTATTCGATCTCCTCGAGCGAGAGGCTTTCGATATCGAGCAGGTCCTTTCGCGGTTGTAGATCACTCATGGTCGAATTCGGTCACGAGAAAGACGCCTTCCTTTCCGTCGTCTTCCTGGAATCGCACTTGGATATATTGGTTCGACGCAGTCGGTATCGTCTGTCCAACATAGTCCGGCTGAACGGGCAATTCGCGATGGCCCCGGTCGACGAGAACAGCCAACTCAATTTTTCGCGGCCGACCATAGTCCATCAATCCGTCAAGCGCCGCTCGGATCGTTCGCCCGGTAAAGATAACTTCGTCAAAAAGGATCGCGCGCGTTCCATCGATCGCGAAAGGGATATCGGAACTTTCGAGGCGGGGAAAATCAGGCCCGTTTCTGTCAAAGTCGTCTCGATACAGGGAAATATCGAGCGTTCCGACGGGATATTCCTTTCCGCGCTTTTTGAGCACTTCTGCGACGCGGCGAGCGAGAGTTACCCCTCTAGTGAAAACTCCGACAAAGGCAACATCGTCATCACCGCAGCGATTCGTAATTCCGTCAGCCAAAACAGCCACCTTCTCCTCAATTCCAGACGGGGTGAGGATTTCCTCGGTGGTGATTTCTGAAGTGGTGCTCAACTCAGTGATTTCGCAACGTTATTCGCATGTTTGCCTCTCGTCATCAAAAATTTCTCGTTCCGATGTCGGTTCTTCGCTGCAGACCGTCGAAAGTGACCTTGTCGCTTTCGCGATAGACATTGACGACTGCTTCTTCGCGAGTGGCTCCATTCGCGACGACCACGAGAACACGGCCTCCGGCGGTTTCGAATTGGCCGGCAGCGTTTTGCTTTGTTCCGGCATGAAAAACACGAGCGTTTTCAACGGCATCCAATCCGGAAATCACATCACCACTGCGAGAAGAAGCCGGATAACCAGCAGACGCGGATACGAGACAAATGCTCCAACCGCTCGCAAAATTGATGCAGTCAGAATCAAGATTGCCTTTCGCTCCTTCGAAAACATGATGCGCAAAATCGCCCGTCACCATGGGAAGAACCGCTTCCGCTTCCGGATCGCCAAAACGGCAATTGTATTCAATCACCTTGGGTCCCTGTTCCGTTAGCATCAGACCAAAATAGAGAAAACCTCGATAAGGAAGCCCATCCCTCTGCAAGCCATCGACCGTCGGCCGAACGATGGTTTCGTCGATAACCTGGCGAAGATCCCCTTCAAACATTTCCACGGAACTGACCGCCCCCATACCGCCGGTGTTGGGACCCTCATCGGCATCGTAGATACGCTTGTAGTCCCGAGCAGGCGCGAGAATCTGGTATTCATCATCAACCACGGATGCAAAGATCGAAATCTCAGGACCCTCGAGAAATTCTTCAACGAGCAAGCGCCCCTCTCCGAATTTTCTTTGCCCGAGAACCTCATCGAGGAATTCTTCCGCTGACGCCTTGTCGAGACAAACGGCCACTCCTTTTCCAGCGGCAAGGCCATCGAATTTCAAGACGGTCGGATATTTTCCGTCGATCGCGGCGCGCGCTTCCTCGACCGAATTGACCGACGCGTAACCGCCTGTCGGAATGCTGTGCCGCATCATGAACTCCTTGGCGAATTCCTTGCTCGCTTCGAGTTGAGCCGCTTCTTTCGGCGGCCCCCAGCAGGGAATTCCAGCTGCTTCACAGGCATTGGCAAGTCCCTCGTCTTTGACGAGATAACTTTCCTCTCCCGCGACGCAGAGGTCGATCTCATTCGCTTTCACAAAGTCAATCAAGGAACCAATGCTTCCATCCACATCGACCGGCTTCGCGATCGAAAAAATCGCATCCGATCCTGGGTAGGAGAAAATTTCGGTCTCGCTCGAAGACTCATGCAACGCAGTGATGATCGCATGCTCGCGACCGCCTTTTCCAACGACTAACACTTTCATAAAGTCTACAACAAAATATCGTAAGGTCGTTCCCCGGACTTATCCATGTAGCCCACGAAGGCTTGATTCACGACCTTGTATCCTCCTGGTGTCGGATAGTTCCCCGTAAAATACCAATCCCCGTTGTGCACGGGAATCGCGTCGTGCATATCCTCCACAGTTTGGTAGATGACTTCGACTTCTCCCTTCCAGGGAATATCCTCCGGCGTGACCATGCGGCTGATCTCGGCAGAGATTTCTTCCTGGGTAAACCCCTCATACACCGCTTTGACCGGGTTGGTCATTTCCTCGACCGGCTTTTTCAACTCCTCGATACACTGGTAGTAAATATCAGTGAGGAGATTGTGTTTTCCCTCCCGTTCCAGTAAATTTACAGCGGCCTGGAAGACGATAAATTTCCCGAGATGCGACATATCGATCCCGTAGCAGTCCGGGTAGCGAATCTGCGGCGCAGTCGACACGACCATGATCT
>JAKMGR010000514.1 GCA_022424805.1 Verrucomicrobiales bacterium | reverse complement strand
GAAATGCCGCCTGAAAATAAGAAGCAGATTCCCAATGAAGAGAAAGCGGAGTTTCTGGCAGAGCTGTCGGTACAGATGGTCCGGGCGAGAAATATTTTGGCCGACAGTGGTGGCGAGATCACAATGCGTCGGCTGAATCGGCGCGAGTATAGCAATACATTGAGGGAACTACTTGGGTTTTTGCCCAATGTGACCTCTCTGCCGGATGATGACGAGACGGGCGGATTCGACACCTCGGGAGCGTCGCTCTACATGTCTAGCGACCAGTTCGAGCAGTATCGTGCAACGGCCCGGACCGCTTTGGAGTATACATTTCCGACTCGACCTCGCCCGGAGCCTACGACTCGACGTATCGAGGGCGAGACGATCTCCAAAGCGGTGTTTGAAGACGCAGCGATTCAAATCGACCTTCACAAACGGGCAACGGCACTGCTCAATCAGGATGAATTGCCTGCCAAGGAGTTTGGCTTCCAGGACCGTCGTCATGCGGCGAGAAAAGCAGCCATAACCATGGGGATTCATGGAGTGTATGAGTATTACTATCTGAGCCGTCCCGAAACTAAGACCGGGATGATTCCGCCGCCAGGCGGACTTGGTAAACCTCTCTACGGTGCTCCATTTAAAAGAGTTCCTCTATTTCGTCTCAAGCCGAACTACTCAGGAGGAACGTACCGGATTCGGGTTCGTGGAGCGGCGTATGATGAAGCCCCGGAACGCAATAGCTATGTAACCGCAACCTTCCTGGAGGGGAAAAACAGCTACACTAAATTGCGTGGTTTGGCCAAGTTTACGGCACCGCTCAGCGAGCCGGAAATTGTGGAGATGGAAGTGCTGAATCCAACCGGCAGTCGAGGGACATTCCGGATCGGCCATCGCGCTCACGCACGGGAGGAGGTGCCATGGATCAATCAACAATGGAAGAAAAAAAATGGTATTGGTCGACCTCCGACAATCTGGATTGACTATGTAGAAATCGAAGGACCGTTCTTCGACGAACGACTGGCCCACTGGCCACAGCAGATGGAGCGGATTCGAGAGGAAACAGATTCCAAAGAAGCTTATGTCAGGGAGCTGATTTCGACATTCGCCAGGGAGGCATTCCGAGGCATGGAACCGAGTGCAGAGTTTCTTGATAAACTGGTAAACTACTACCATGAAGGTATAAAGTTTGGCGACGATTCACGATCAGCTATGCTTGATAGCCTCGCCCTGGTTCTGTCTTCACCGAGTTTTCTATACTTGATTGAGCCCAGAGCGGATGGCGAAGACCGAACCCAGCTCAATGATATAGAATTGGCCAACCGACTTGCCTATTTTCTCTGGGGATCGCCACCCGACGAGCAGCTACTGGCGAAGGCTCAAGCCGGGAATCTGTCGAATCCCGGTGTGCTTTCGGCTGAAGTCGATCGGCTTCTTGTCGACTTGCGCAGCGAGCGTTTTGTCAGTGGCTTCGCTCATCAGTGGCTGGACATGAAGCGGATCGACATGTTCGACTCCAGTGCGAAGCTCCATCCTGAATTCGACTACGCAGTCCGAAGGAGTGCGCGTCAGGAAATCTACGAGACGATCGAACACCTCATCGACGAACGGCTACCGATTGATGCGTTGCTGAAATCTGATTTCGTGGTGATCGATGACATTCTCGCACAGTTTTACCAAATCGAAGGGGTTCGAGGGTCGGAGTTTCGCCCGGTATCGGTCCCGGCCGGTTCTCCTCGGGGCGGTCTACTCGGGACGGCGGCGATTCACATCATGGGATCGGACGGGCTTCGCTCATCGCCGGTCGAGCGCGGCGTCTGGGTACTTCGGCATTTGCTGAACGATCCGCCGCCGCCAGCGCCGCCGAATGTCCCCATGCTGGAGCACGACGAAATCGTAGCCGGTGTTCGTGATTTGCAGAAGCGGCATCAGGAGGAAGCGCAGTGCGCATCCTGCCATCAGAAGATCGACCCGATCGGTTATGGTCTCGAAAATTTCACCGCAGCCGGACTATGGCGCAACGACGAACAAGTCGAGATCCTGGCGGACGGGGTTTCCGCTTCGCAGAGTAAATACGCTTCGCCCGAATTTCGGTCCTTTCCGATCGATCCGTCCGGAGCGTTACCGCGCGGAGAAACATTTGAAAGCTACGAGGAGCTTCGCGACGGAATCCTTGAGAACTACTCAGATGATTTTGCACGGGGACTGACCGAAC
>JAKMGR010000456.1 GCA_022424805.1 Verrucomicrobiales bacterium | reverse complement strand
CCGCTAAGATACGGCCGTTGAAACACTCCCACCGGAGAGCCCAACAGCACAAAGCAACCGCACAAAATTGCAATACGTTCCGCAGAGGCCGGCCCTGAAAAAGCCGGCCTTTGCTTTTTTAGGGCCTGCCACGCCCTAACCTTCCCACCAAAAAATGAAACAATCCACTGCAATTCGAGTTGCGGCCTCCGTCATTTTTCTCGGAATCACCTTGGGCTCCTTCGGAGCCCATCTGCTCGATGGCAAGTTGGAGGAAACGGGTCGACTCGATAACTGGGAGACGGCGACCCTCTACCATTTGATTCATGGATTCGCCCTTTTTGTGATCGCCATTTCCGGGAAAAAGATGCTGGGGTTTCGCTGGTTCCTTGCTGGAATCATCCTGTTTTCCGGCAGCCTCTATACTCTCGCTCTTAGCGACATAGGGAAACTCGGAGCGATCGCTCCGTTCGGAGGAGTCTCATTTCTCATTGGCTGGGCCCGATGGATTTTTCATCGCACAACAGAACAGACTAAGGAATAAACCAGGCTGAGCGCTGAGTTTTTTCCTCGCCATCCGGGTTTCCGCCGGATATGACCTCTGTGTCAATCAACGACAATTCTTATGATCCGAATTTTCTTCGCCACAATTTTCTGTATTTCCTTTCTTGCCCCGGTGTTCGCTGAAGAAGAGCTCACGTGCTTCGAACTTCGCACCTATTACACCAACGAAGGCCAGCTTGACGCTCTCCACGCCCGCTTTCGCGATCACACAGTGACACTATTCGAAAAGCATGGAATGACGAACTTCATTTACTGGGAGCCTGTCGAGAACGAAGAGCAAATTCTTGTCTATCTGTTAGGCTATCCTGACATGGCTGCACGGGATGCGTCGTGGAAAGCATTTCGCAATGATCCAGTCTGGAAAAAAGCCTACGCCGATTCCACAGAGGGCGGCAAATTGGTGAGGAAGGTCGACAGCGTGTTTCTAGAGCTGACCGACTACTCCCCTGTCGCCACTTTCCCGGCAACGTCAGCAGCCCCGACATACGAGCTGCGACGCTACACCACAAGCGAGGGCAAACTCGATGGCCTCGACGCACGCTTTCGCGATCACACGATCGGATTGTTCAAGAAACACGGAATTACCAACCTTCCCTACTTCCATCTCGCGGACGGTCAGGAAGGAAGCGAGAACACTCTGCTCTATTTCATCTCCGCCCCGTCAATCGAGTCGAGAAACGCTTCGTTTAAAGCATTCGGAGGAGACCCAGCCTGGGAAGCAGCACGCGATGCCTCTGAAAAAGATGGAAAGCTCCTTGTGAAGAAAGGCGTCCATTCGCAATTTCTCAAAACGACGGATTACTCCCCGGTGAAATAGCGAATTAATCAGTTTTGATCCCAAAATAGCGACAGATCATGACGCCGCAGAATTTTGAGAGTCTCAGATTCTCGAACATCTGGCAAAGGCTGGTCAGTGGGATCGAGTCCTTTCCACAGGGCACAAGATACTGGGATCGGATCCCGGAAACTCGCGGGATCACTACCTTTCAGCCATTGCGGTACTGGAACTTGAGGACAAACGAACTGCTGAAAAACACATCTAGAGCCTGGTCCGCTCCCTTCAGCCAGAGTTGATTCAAATCGAACAGATCGAAGCCGAAATCTGAGGAATGTCCGACGCCGCTGATCGTCTCACTGCCTGGGAACAGCTCGAATCACTCGAGAGCTAAATGCGCCTGGACCCGGAAGACGATCAGACCATTTTCCTGATCGCATCGCATTACCTTGTTGAGTTGAGCAGCGGGCGGGATGCCGCTGATTGGATTCGGAAAGCACTCGCAATTGATCCGACCAATCTTGAACATCAAAACTGCTTCGTTCGTTCATTGGGACGCCAGGATCCTGTTCTCCCCTGGCTCAACTGGCCGATCCATCTTGCCCTGCACACCTTTCGATTCGCGGAACACTATTTTGCCTATCGCCCGCTCTGGGTGTGCGCCTCGGCACTTTTCCTTCTTCCCTTGCTGATCGCCCTGATGATTGCTCTCGCAGTCTGGTGCATTTTCTTCTTCGTCCCCGGGAATATTTACGAATACCTGGCGCTCTCCGAAATTCGAAAGACGACCGCAGAAGGGTCGGATTTATCCGGGATTCACCGACTACCGAATATTGCGCGCTTCGCTATCGCCCTTGTTGCCGGCTTGGGCGTCACATGTGTAACACTCTGCATCTTCACCGCCTCTGTCGCTCGCCCCTATCTCGATACCTCGCTCGGAATAGCAACCCTTCTCGCGAGCATTCTTGGCATCTACTTCAGCACAAAGAAGGGTCAGGCGAACTAGAGCAACGCAAGAGCGAAAAAACAAAAAAGGCCAGAGCATCTGCCCCGGCCTCTTTGAAATCGAATTAAGAAAGGTGAAACGGACTTATTCAGCAGTCTCAGTCGTTCCCTCATCCTTCTCCTCACCGTCCCACTCGAGACCTTCCTGAGGAGCTTTGTCCTTGGTCCATTCGCCGAAGTCGGCACCAGCAGCTACCCACTTCCCGAACAGTTCTTTCTCAGCATCCGTCCACTGGGGAGCCTTGCCCTCTGGCGGGAAGTGAAAATCATCGTCGATTGGCAACTTTGTTACCTCAAGCATACGGGACTCATCCGGCTTGCCGGGAACGAGGATGGCCTTGGTGTCACCGCTGTCGAGATCATACTCATCGAGGAAGCCCTCTTTGGTGGAAAGAATAATGCCAGCCTTGGGCTTGCGGGTGCGACCGCGCTCGTCCTTGTAGGGTTCCGAATGGCACTTCACGCAACCAGACTTCACAAAAGGATAGATCTGTTTGGCGAAATCGATGTCGTCGCTCGATCCGATTGTCGGAATAGCGAGCCCCGTCATGGCAAGTAAGAGAATGTATTTACGCATAATTGGAGTGTAGTTTTTGAAAAACAACTTATGAATATAGGACGACCATTGGACGACTTCAATTCACAAAACCCGCCGTTTTCATGGACCCATTTTTTTCTATTCTCCACCGTTCGCTCCGACTTCTTTTCGTAAGCTCAGTTCTTTTTTCTCTGTCTGCGATGGTCGCATTCTCTGCGGAAGACGATGAGAAAGAGAAGAAGGATGAGAAATCCATCGCGGAAATCCTCAAAGACTGCGATTCCACGAATGGCCTGTTCCGCCTTCACCAGAATCGGGAAAACGGAGAGCTTTTCCTCGAAGTAAAGGCGAACCAACTGTCCGGAGAGGACCAACAACGGGAGTTCATTCATTTCAGCCACACTCTCGATGGCGTTCCCGAACTTGGCTTTTTCCGCGGGCAATTCAGCCGGTCGAAAATTTTCACGATTCGTCGGCACTTCGACAAGCTGGAATTCGTCGGAGAGAATACGGCCTTCTATTTTAGCCCCGACAGCGCGCTACGACGGGCCTCCGACGCGAATATTTCGGAAGCAATCCTGGCCGCACCCAAAATTGTGGCCAAGGA
>JAKMGR010000482.1 GCA_022424805.1 Verrucomicrobiales bacterium | reverse complement strand
ATGAACATGTCGCGACGGGAAAACCGATCCTCTATACCAGCGCTGATTCTGTGCTTCAGGTCGCAGCGCACGAAGAGGTCATCCCGGTAGATCGTCTCTACCAGATCTGCAAAGCCTGCCGTGTCATCGCCGATCGAGAAAGGATCGGGCGCGTCATTGCACGGCCGTTTCTCGGAACAAGCGGACAATACGAACGCACTCGGAACCGTCGCGATTTTTCGATGCAACCGCCGGAGACAGTCCTGAATCGGCTCGCCGCAGACAAAGTCGACGTGATTGGTGTCGGCAAGATATCCGACATCTACGCGGGATCCGGTATCACGGAATCCCATCCAACTGGGAGTAATGTGGAAGGCTGCGAGACA
This sequence comes from Verrucomicrobiales bacterium, assembly GCA_022424805.1. GTDB lineage: Bacteria > Verrucomicrobiota > Verrucomicrobiia > Verrucomicrobiales > DEV007 > Arctic95D-9. Next base: position 2,531 of record JAKMGR010000482.1, on the reverse strand, counting down.
ATCGATCGCCTTCTCGCGGAAACCCGGGAAAACGACCATCTCATTTTTACCAACCTTGTCGACTTTGACATGCTCTACGGCCATCGTCGCAATCCCGAGGGTTACGCTGGCGCACTCGAAGAATTCGATCAGTGGCTCGAGACGTTTCTGCCGAAGGTCGACGACGACACGCTCGTGATGATAACCGCCGACCACGGCAACGATCCAACCTGGAAAGGTACTGATCACACTCGCGAAAAAGTGCCGCTCCTGATGCGAGCCCCCGGCGAACCAGAGATCCTGGGAGAAAGAACTCCGTTCTCCGACATTGCCGCAACTTTGGCTGACTGGTTTGGAATCGACTACACCGGGCTGCCTGGAAAGAGTTTCTTGTGAGTAGCGATGCGGGACCCAATAGGGTCGGGTCGAGCACCCAACAGGATTAGGTCATCAGCTGAACCCTGTTTTACTTCTCGGAGATGCAATACAGATATTCCTGACGATCTACACCTTGCTCGGCGGTGCGAATGAAAATCTGATTCCCCACGAATACGGGCGTCGCAAAACCTTCGTCGCCAACTTGAAATTCTCCGACTTTTTCAAAAGCGGCTGGATTGGGGCGAAATACGTGAGTAATGCCCCGCTCGTTGATGGCATGAATCAATCCGTTGGCGAGAATCGGCGAAGCGCTGACTGGACCACCGAGTCGCACCTTCCATTTTTCTTCACCCGTTTCTGCGTTCCAACATATGGCAATGCCATTGTCGTTGAAGGTGTAGAGATGCCCGTCGTGATAGAGTAACGATTGCTCATAGGATTTGTCGCCATTCTCCCAGACGATTTCGCCGGAACCATCGGCGCGCATTGCGATCGTTTTCTTGATCGGGAATCCTCCACTCGCAAAAATAAGATTATCACTCCAGACCACGGTTCCGCAAGTTACGGGACAAGTCCCCTCCGCTTCCCATTGAAGCTTGCCCGTCATTGGATCGTAGGAAGAAACTTTTTCGGTTCCACTGATCAATAACTGGTCCTTCCCAGCCACATGTCCGACTATAGGGGACGAGTAGCTTGTTGGAACTTCTCGTGGCGTCCTCCAAACCTCGGAACCATCGCTCTTTTGAAAGGCAGCCAGATATCCCTTCTTGCTGTCGGAGGCAACAATGACAAAATCCTTATACAGCGTCGGACTGGCCGCATACCCATACTTGTAGTCACACTCAAAATGCCCAGTGTCTCCCCGCCAGACCTGATTCCCGCTTCGATCCAGTGCCGTAAGGACAAGCTTCCCGTTGTTGTGGAACAGGGCGAAGAAGTGTTTTCCGTCCGATGCGATCGTGGAGCTGGCTGCCGTGTTTTTCTTATGAAGGTTATCAGGAAGACCTCCATTGTGAACTCGCTGTTTCCATCGGATGTTTCCACTCTCGCGGTCATAGGCGATAACGAATTGCGCATCATCTGTTGCCGTGGCGACAACGATCAGATCTCCGCAAACAGCTGGCGAAGCATGCCCTCTTCCGGGTATGATCACTTTCCATTTTACGTTTTTCTCTTCGCCCCACTCGGAAGGGGGCTTCGCGTCTGAACCGGCGATGCCATTTCCATTTGGCCCGCGCCATGCCTGCCAATCGCCCGCAACAAGGGAACTCATTCCAAGCAATGAGATGAGTGCCATTCGATTCCAAAAGATGAGAACTTGAGTCATAGCGGTTTTCCTGATGGATAGGTTGCAAAACGATACGAGCAAGAACAAGTTTGAGGGGTAAAACAACATCCTTTTTCGAAAATGCCGGACGGCCCAACAAAATCTTCAACTCAAAAAGCATCACTTTATCAGGAGTTTCTCGCGGAACGCGATCAAATCATGAAGCACAAGTGGGTGATGAGTGAGAATGCGGACCGCGACGTTGGCTTTGAAGCCGCGCTGGTTGATTGGACGATCAACGTTCGGGAGGAGTGGAAGAAGGACTACAAGAAAGCGGAAAAGAAACTCTCATCCGAGTAAAACGCGCCGGTTTCCTGAATACTCTCTTCCAGAAAATGAAAAAGGCGGCCGCAATGACCGCCTCTTTCAATCAAGGGTAAAAACCAGTTCCGAGGGCTTTCTAGTAATGCTTAACTAGGTTTGTCCGCGGAGTGTCGGATGTGACAGACTCAGGAAAAACATCTCCGTCGGGACCGACCGCTGCGGTAATCGTATTCGCATCTGTCACCATTTGGCGGGCGGTAGCCACTTCAGCGGCTGAGTTCGGAAAGTAGGCGAGAAATTCTTTAGCTGCCTCAAACTCCCCTTTGCGAATCATGTAGCGGACATCAGCGAGCAAGGTTTCGCCGAGAATTCTCTGCACGGAAGGCATCGCCTCTTCCAACTCTTCCCCAAGGCGGAATGCAGAAGAGTAATCACCTGCCTGGTAGAGACTCATCGCGAGCCCCTCGGCTGCCGGGGTATTTTCCGAATCGATTTCAAGAACGGAATAAAACGCATCATAAGCTTCGTCCCACTCTCGGAGATCGAAGTGCCCCCAAGCCTTTCGCAAGCCGCACGCCACAGC
>JAKMGR010000420.1 GCA_022424805.1 Verrucomicrobiales bacterium | reverse complement strand
GAACGGCGTTCTCCTCTGCCGGGATGATTCTGTTCTCAGCGAGTAAAGCATAGGCGTGAGTCAGCTCAGAGAGGCTCATTTCGCTGGCACCGAGAAAGGCTCCCGATCGATCCCGAAGATCTGATTTGATTCCGATTTGCCTAATGAAGTTGGTTAGTGAGTTCAGGCCAAGGGTAAAGCCAAGTCGAGCAGAGGCTGCATTTTTTGACTTTGTCAGGGCATCTGCGGCGCGGATTGGTCCTTCCCATGTATTCTCCGGATTTTCCGTGCTCCATTCTCCGAGGACTCCTTCGGTTCCACCGAGCATCACAAGTCGATTGTCGAGCGGCCCGTCGAGCAGCGGGGTGTCAGGAGTGGCAATTTTTTTCTCGTAGGCTGCGGCATAGAGGAGAGGAAGGAAGGCGGAACCGGCGGGGCGTTTCATCCCAATCGTGCGGTCATATTCAGTTTTCAGGTAGTCGCGGCTGCCAACGCTGGCGAGTGGAAGGCCCGTTTTTCGCGAGAGGATGATGACAGCACCTTGCAGGGTTTCGGATTTTTCTTTGGTGCTGTTTTTTGAGATCTGCGTGAGATGTTCATCGAGCAGATTGGCGGCTTTTTGCTGCAGCCTCAGGTCGTAGCTCACGTGAATCGTCGAGCCGTCAGTCGGAACACCTGGAAATCGAGATTCGACTTCCCTTTGAACACGATCGAGTAAGCTGTCCCGCTGTCCGCGCGCGACGTGGACTGATCGGGTTTCGACGGGCTTGGTTGTTGCGGCGAGTGCCTCTTTCCGTTCTTGTGATGTCAGAGCCCCTGATTCGTGCATGCGATCGAGCGTGCGATTTCGCGCATTCATAGCCAATTCTTGGCTAGCGAAAGGGGAAGATTTACTGGGAGATCGGATCAGACCACAGATCATCGCCGATTCCTGAAGGGTGAGCTCGTTGACACTCTTGTCGAAATATCCCTTTGCGGCACTACCAAGACCGTAGAAGCCACTGCCGAAGTAAATACGATTGAGGTAGTGCTCAAGGATTTCGTCTTTGGTATAGCGCAGCTCGATGCGGAGTGCTACGGCAATCTCGATGAGTTTTCGCTCCATGTGCCGCCCCTCGAGTTCGAAAACGTTGCGCGCCAGTTGTTGTGTCAGGGTTGATCCTCCTTCCTCGATTCCAGAGGCGCGATAGTTTCTCCAGGCAGCTCGCAGGCTTCCTTTGGGGTCGACACCGGGATGGAAGAAATAGAGTTGGTCTTCCGCCGCAATAAGCGCGTCCACGAAGTGATCGGGAAGGTCACTTCGCTGGATGAAAATTCGGTTTTCATTCCCGATTCGACCGATCACCAATCCCTGGGAGTCGGTCACGACAGCACCGAGATCCTGATTCTCTACCTTGCTGATATCAAAGTGGTCGGTTGCATCGAGATAGTGCCAGGCAATACCAGCCCCGAGACCGGCTATGGCGACGGCCACGTAAAAGACAAAGCTGATGAGAAAGAGAGAGGCGGAAACCAGAAAGGGGCGCTTTTTCCGCGCTTTGGGAGGAGTTTCAGCTTCGCTCCGAATCTCCTCCCGATCCTCGTCGACCTTTTCCTTTTCCGGATCGGTTCTGTCCTTGTCTCTACTCATTCAATGGGTTCAGGAATGGGTTCAAGAATGGGTTCAGGTTTCTGTTTTTTTCCAAAGAGACCGCGGAATAATCTACCGATGAGGTTGTTCCCTCGGATCGGATTAATGTCGATGGGCTCTTCGATGGGTTCGGCCATCGCAATATTCGGAATCGAGCGTGACGATTTTTCAGGAGGAGTGACGGCATAGAGGTCAGGTTGGGCGTAGGCTTCCCGGAGAAACCCTGCGGCAATCGGCGCCGCGCTGCGCCCTCCGCTGAGGGAGTCCCATTTTCTCCCATGTGTCACTGCTGCGAAGGCAATTCGCGGTTCCTCCGCATCGACCCATCCGGTAAACCAGGCGAGGGATCGCTTTTCGCCGTCCTCGGCCCATTCAGAAGTCCCTGTTTTCCCGTAGACAACGGGACGCCGCATGGAAGCACGCCCGGCTGTTCCAGAATGATGATTTACGACACCCCACATTCCGTCGCGGACGAGTTCGATACTCTCGGAATCGAGGTTGAGATGGGAAGCGATTTTCGGGGAAAAGGATTCCAGCGTTTCTCCCGTGACTGGATCCCGGATTTCCTGGATCAGCCGGGGAGCTGGAACGTGTTGGCCGTTGGCAAGGGCTGCCATTGCCATCGCCATCTGAACGGGTGAGGCGAGAACCCGCCCCTGTCCGATGGAGTAGTTGGCGAGGCTTGCGTCATCATTATAATTTTCGGGGTCTGGCAGATTCCCCGATGACACAGCAGGGAGGGGGAGGTGCGGTTTACGGCCCAGTCCGAATCTCTCGCTGACATCGGTGATCGCGTGGGCGCCCATGTCCATGCCGACTTGATAGAACCACGTGTTGCAGGACCGCATGAGAGCATAGCGCACATCCATCAGCCCTTCGGGTGTGCTGCTCCAGTTTTTGAAAGAGTGATTACCGATCCGCATCTCAGCCGGGCCGGGGAGTTTCGTTTTGATGCCGTCAATCTTCCCCCATTCCATTCCAGCAAGCGCGACGATGGGTTTGAAGGTGGAACCAGGCGGATATTCTCCGATCACGGCACGGTCGAAGAAGGGAGCATCTTCGTGGTCCGCAAGGACGCGGTATTTTTCCGAAGAAATTCCACCGATGAAAAGGTTCGGATAAAAGGAAGGATAGGATGCGAGGGCCAGGATATCGCCGGTATCGGCGTTTACGGCTACGAACGCGCCAGGGCGACCTGTTTTCTCGAGGTATTTGCGAGCGAGACGCTGCATTCCAAGATGGAATGAAAGGACGACTGTTTTCCCGGGAATGGGAGGGCGCACTAGCATCTCGTGGATGACATCCCCGTCGTCATTGAGGAGGCGGTTAATTTCACCGGGGTTGCCTTTGAGGATTTTATTCTGCGTTTTTTCCAGCCCAGCTCGACCAATTGTGGGAGGCCAGAGGTTCTCGATTTCTGCGATTGGTCCGTGCTGGTCTGGCAATGAGTCCCCGATGTAACCGATCGTGTGGGCAAAAAGTTCGGCTTCTGGGTAGGTGCGAACGTAGATTGGTGCGAGCTGGCAGGTAACGGGCAGCTCATCGTAGAAAGTCGGATCGAGCTCTTCGGGCAGGGCTGCGGATACAGGAAAGGGCAGCCAGGCGCGGTTTTCAAGATGGCGCTTGATTTCATCTTCTCCTATTGGCAGCCATGGTATTTCTTCCGGTAGAGCAGAGCGGAGGGAATCAAGAAAATCAGCAACCTCTGGCGTGGTTGACCCAATCTGGCTTGGCTGGATGACGATGCGCGATGCGACGCGGCTCTGCGCGAGAGGTTCGCCCGAGGAAGCGACGATCATTCCACGCGGGGCGGGAATGTGAAATTCGCCTACATGTCGGTCGGACTGGGAATCAATGGGGGCGATGATAGGCTCGTTGGCTACCGCCGGCAGAATCAACGCAATGAGAAGACAGAGCGTTGTGTTCCTCGGCAGACGCAGAAGAGAAAGGGAATGTGATGAGGGGGGAGGCATTCCATATGGCTGCATGCGCAGCATGAATATTACTTTTGGAATCATATCTACCGCTGGTCACACGGGCGGACTATTTTTTGACACGCCATTTGTACGTTTCAATTGCGACTTCCAGTTCGCGGATATCTTTTTCGTATTCCTTAATTTCTGTTATCCGTTTGCTTCTTAGTGTTTCGCTTAGCGAATTTGATTCGATCTCAGATTTTGTGACACGTATCCTTTCCTATATCTCGGATATCTTTGCTTTTCGCAGAGTGATATACGGGTCTTTGGGTTCTTTTTCTTCCGGGATCTCAAGGGATTCCGGGATTTTTTTGCGTAGTCGACGACAGAGAATTCGATCTTTCAGGCTGAGCTTATACGTTGGGATTTCGAAGCGCTTTCCGCCGGGTGGGCTTTCGATGAACAGGAAACCGCCAGACTTTCCGATGAGTTTTGCTTCGATAATCTTCCCATCGAGATTTTCGATCTCTTTCACAATGGGATATTCTTCCTTGGTGACGGAAAAGTAGTAGTATGCGCCGCCACCCACTGAGAGGATTACCAGGAGAATGAAGGGGATGATGGCACGTCCGTCTTTCATGTTTGTTCATCTAACAGTGATCGATCTGAGAAATCAAGATTTCAAACCCTCACCAGTGCTGTGAGAGCATATCATTTTGTGATAGATCGCGCTAGTTAACGACAAACACATCGCCCACATACCAGGCGACCATTCCGAGAGCGAGCAGGACGCGGGCGGCTATTCCGGCGAGCCCTCCGACGACCGTACCAATGGTGGAGTTGCCTGCTTCTTTGACCTCCTTTTTCGCGAAGAGCATTTCGAAAAGAAACACTCCGGCGATAGGGCCGATGATGAGTCCGGGGAGACCAAAGAACATCCCGATGATGCCTCCGGCGATAACTCCAATAATGCCCCATTTGCTGGAGCCGAACCATTTGGCTCCGATTGCTCCGCTGATTCCGTCGAGAATCAAGGAGGCTATGTAGAGAACACCCATGAACACAAGGCCCTGCCAGGCAAGTCCGGAGGCTTCCATGCCCATAGTGAAGTAATGAATGACGGCGCCAGCAAAGATCATTGTAGTTCCAGGAATGACGGGAAGAAAAGTGCCAAGAAAGCCGACGATGATGAGGCCGATGACTACTGTCCACTTCGAGGCATCGAGAATGCCATCGGTAGGGATTTCTTCGAATAGACCGGCGATGATTTCCATGGGTCGAATACCTGGGATCAGAAAAAACGGCGGGCCGGTGCCTCCGTTTTCGGTTGGCAAATTCGGGTGATGCACTGCTCGAAGCTCTCTTCGTTACTGAGGATGCCAATTTCCACTCGAAGATAGTAGATCGGCACATCCATCCGGCCGAGACGGGGAAAACGAACGGCGTCTTTCTCGGTCGTGATGATCATTTCGACGTCGGATTCGACACAGCAGTTGATGAAGGAAATGATCTCCTGCTCTGTGAAGCGGTGGTGATCCATGAAGCGGCAGGTTGCTTCTACAGAGGAACCGAGATTTTTCACTCCCTCCTCGAAGCTTTCGGGAACAGCGATCGCGCTGACAGTGCCGACTTTTTTCCCCTTCAGTACTTCGAGCGGGAGAGTGTCGCGCGTTTCGATGTGCTGGAGATAGCGGGGGCGGTGCTCGCACTCGATAATCTCTGCGGTGCGGTTGTAGTGACGAATGCGCTCAATTAATTCCTCGTTCGATGAGCCGTTACATTTTGTGATGAATATGTAGGACGCACGTTTCAGATTTCGATGTGGTTCGCGCAAGGTGCCCCGAGGGAGGAGGCGCTCTGTTCCGAAGGGCTGCCAGCGATCGACGAGGACGATGTCGAGACGATGTTTGAGTCGAAGGTATTGTAATCCGTCGTCGAGGATGAGTGTGTCGCAATTCAGTTCGGCGATGGCGTGCTTTCCGCTTTTGACGCGATCTTTGTCCACGACGACGGGAATGTCGGGGAGGTTGGCCGCCAGCATGTAGGGTTCATCTCCTGCGGTTCGCGAGTCGAGTAGGAGGGATTTTCCGTCGCTGACGACGCGAGGTGGATCGATCTCGTTTTTTCCCTGAATTTTTCCGGCAAGACGTTTCAAGAAAGGCTGTTTCACCGATTTGTAGCCGCGACTGAGAATGGCAACCCGGCGACCGCCGTCCTGCAGGGAGCGAGCGAATTTCTCCACGACAGGCGTTTTTCCTGTCCCTCCCACAGTGAGGTTTCCAATGCTGACGACGAGGCAGCCCAGGTTTCTCTCGCGGAGAACACGATTCCGGTAGAGCCAGAGGCGGCTGCGGACAGCACCCTCGTAGATCCAGGACAGGCTGCCGAGAAATACGCGAAACACCGAGGCGCGAAAACCGCTTCGGCGGTCCAGAATCACGTCGATGGCAAATTGCTCGAGCTTCTCTGTGGCTTGTCGCATTGCTGATTGGGGGAAGCCGCTTCCTGGTGGAAAATCCGTTTAGAAACCGGGCGCTGCTATCGTCGCGATTTCTGAGATTGAAGCAACTGCGAATCTGAACGGTTGCAAACCGGCATCAATTAGAGCTACTTCGTCGCGATATGAACCGAATCGACGGCCGTGCGCCGGATCAACTACGTGAGCTGAAGTTTCAACTCGATATCGCACCCCATGCGCATGGCAGCGTCCTTGTCAGCTTCGGCGACACACAAGTGATCTGTTCTGCGATGTTGGAAAAGGGTGTTCCACGCTGGATGCTGCAGCAGAATGTTCAAGGGGGTTGGCTCACTGCGGAGTATAGCATGCTTCCATACGCCACCCTGCAGCGGAAGCCGCGCGACATTTCGCGGGGACGGCTCGATGGGAGAAGCTCGGAAATTCAGCGCCTGATTGGACGCAGCCTCCGTGCCGTGGTCGATCTTGGGGGGCTGGGGCAGCGCACTTTGTGGGTCGATTGCGATGTTCTTCGCGCTGATGGAGGAACACGGACGGCTTCGATCACCGGAGCCTGTGTTGCGGTTGAAATGGCCTTCCGCCGGTTTATTGCTGCCGGAAAAATGAACGTATCTCCGATGAAAAAGTTTGCCGGGGCGGTCAGTGCCGGAATCTGGGAAGGAGAGTGCGTTCTCGATCTGAATTATCCTGAGGACAAAGATGCATCAGTCGATTGCAACTATGCGATGACAGAAGATCTTGAGATGATAGAGGTTCAGGGCTCAGGAGAAGAAGCCACCTTTACCGAGGAGCAAATGATGGAGATGTTGAGACTCGGGAAAAAGGGCGTTTCCGAAATTTCGGCCCTGCAACATAAAGCAGTCGAGTCCTTCGACCCGACCGCCAATGTGGAGATCCTGACTCGAATCTCGTAGTTCTCCCTACTCGGAGAGATCGACTGAGTCACGGAGTTTGGCGAGGCCTCTTCGGATTCGGGCTTTCACCGTTCCAAGCGGCTCGCCCAACTGGGACGCGGTCTCTTTCTGGGTCAGTCCTTCAAAGTAGACTTTCTCGATCGCTTCCCGCTGGAGGTCAGTGAGATTCATTACTGCTGAGCGAACTGCATGGCAGGTCTCGCGACGTTGAGCTGCCTCAATTCCTCCGGTCCCTCTCGATTCTCGTGGATTGACCTCGATTTCTTCACCGAAAGCTTTCTTCAGTTTAGCTTGTCGCTTTTTCGAGCGGAGCCGATCGATGGCCCGGTTTCGGGCGAGAGAGGAGAGCCAGGTCACAGGACGTCCTCTTCCGGAACTGTAGAGATGCGCTTTCCGCCACATCGAGTGAAGCACTTCCTGAAGCACTTCTGCGGAATCTTCTCGATCATTCAATACGTTATTGATCGTGAAGAAGAGCAAGCCGTCATAGCGATCATGCAATGCGCGAAAGCACTGGCGATCACCGTTGGCAATTCCGCGCAGTTTGTGCGCGTCTGCCTCATCATCATAAGTGGGCCCATTTTGCGTTAAGTTTTTCATTTATGAAAATAACTTATTTTAGAACAGAATATTCGCAACAAAAACCCAAATAAGAATTGCTAATGTTTCAGATTCGAAGATAAGGAGGCAAAATCCGGGGCTAGAAAAGGGTGGTTCGAACTCTTGCAAAGACATTGAACAAATGATCGCCAAGTCGTGTCTAAATTGCTTACTGAAACACGGTGACACGTCACCTTTCCGCCGTTTGCGCCTCGAAAAGCTCTGTGGTAGTGTCCCGTCCCAGTGTCTCCTTCAGAAATTCCGACGTAGTCTCTTCGGTTCCTTGGTTTCGACAGGGCCTCTCAACTCGACCTACACATGCAAGATAAAGATCCGAACGAAGACAACCGCCAGCAGGGCGGTGACGGAGGTTTTAACTGGAAGGGAATGATTCTTCTCTTCGTTGCGTTAGGGCTGTTTGCTCTCGCCTTTGGAGCCAACGGAATTTCAGAGCGCTCGAAGAACCTGACATTCGCAGAATTCAAAGAGAAAGTAGCCCGGAAAAAGATCTATATTGATCCCAACGCGACCCCCCCCAAATTGCTTCGTCTTGTCCAGAAAGATGGCAGTATGAAGCAGTCGATCGAGGGCTTCTATGAGGTGGATGATCTCACCGAAAATGGTGGCGAAAAATACAAGGCTTTCTCTACACCGGTAATTCTCGACTATGTGGAAGACGAGTTGAAGGAAGTGCTCGCTTCGGCTGATCCCAAGCTGGAAATTTCCGACCTGCCAACCGAGTCCGATGGGCTCGGCATGATGCTGATGTCATTCTACCTGCCGATTTTCTTTCTTCTTATCCTTCTCTACTTCCTCTTCCGTCATCAGATCAAGGCGGCTGGAAAAGGCGCGATGAGCTTCGGAAAGAGTAAGGCTAAGCTGATGTCGCTCGACAAAGGCAAAGTGACTTTCAAGGACGTTGCCGGTGTGGAAGAGGCGAAAGAGGAAGTGTGGGAAATTGTGGAGTACCTGCGCGATCCCAAGAAATTCCAGAAGCTCGGTGGTCACATTCCGAAAGGTGTTCTCATGGTAGGTTCACCGGGAACCGGAAAGACGCTTCTCGCACGTGCTATCGCTGGAGAAGCCGACGTGCCATTTTACTCGATCAGTGGTTCCGACTTCGTGGAAATGTTCGTTGGAGTGGGTGCTTCGCGTGTGCGCGACATGTTTGAGCAGGGGAAAAAGAGCGCTCCCTGTCTGATTTTTATCGACGAGATTGATGCAGTAGGCCGTCACCGTGGGCACGGATTGGGTGGAGGACACGACGAGCGGGAGCAGACTTTGAATGCACTGCTTGTGGAAATGGATGGCTTCGACACGCAGGAGGGAGTCATCATCATCGCGGCGACGAACCGTCCCGATGTACTCGACCCTGCTCTGCTTCGCCCCGGACGTTTTGATCGCGAGATCACCGTAAGTCTGCCCGACGTGAAAGGGCGCGAAGAGATTCTCAAAGTTCACGCCAAGAAAGTGAAAATTGCTGAAGGCGTCGATCTCGGAGTTATCGCGCGCGGAACACCTGGCTACTCGGGTGCAGAACTTGCCAACGTGATTAACGAAGCCGCTCTTCTCGCTGCGAGAAAAGGGATGAAAGCGATTACCACAGGCGAGCTCGAAGAGGCACGGGACAAAGTTCGATGGGGTAAAGAGCGTCGCAGTCTCGCCCTGAGCGAGGATGAAAAAGAGCTCACCGCCTATCACGAAGCTGGCCACGCCTTACTTGGCATGCTTGTGAAAGATACCGACCCCGTTCACAAAGTATCCATCATTCCTCGTGGACCTGCTCTCGGAGTCACGATGTACTTGCCTGAAGAGGACAAGCACAGCTACAAGAAGCAGTATCTGCTAGATCGCCTCATCCTCATCATGGGTGGGCGAGTTGCCGAGGAACTCGTCTTTGGCGACGTGACGAATGGTGCTGCCGGCGATATTCGTCAGGCCAGTGAAATCGCCCGCAAGATGGTGTGCAACTGGGGTATGAGTGATGCGCTTGGTATGATCGAATACGGAGAAGGGCAGAGCGAAGTCTTTCTTGCGCGCGACATTTCCTCGCAGAGAAATTATTCGGAAGCAACGCAGCAGCTCATCGATAAGGAGGTGAAAAAACTCACCGATGAAGCCTACGAGGAAGCTACCCGCTTGATAACGGAGAACCGTGACAAGCTTGAGGTTATTGCCCAGGGACTTCTTGAGTACGAAACCCTCGACGGCTCTCACATTCAGGAAATCATGGATATAGGCGAGATTCAAAATCCGCCTTCAGCACCGACCCCTCCGGATATTCCCGAAGAGGCGAAAGAGGAGGAGCCTGCGGCAAAAGAAGAAGATTCTGATCCAGAAGAAGATTTCCCAGGTGAGCTGGCCCCAGCCTAGCAATACCTCTCCTTCGCAAAATTCCCAGCGGAGTCTCCCAAGGGGAGATTAGAAACAGGACTCCGGCTTTTGTGTAGAGGATTCTGACCTTTGACCTTTACATCTTGCCTTCCATGGCAATCAACTGCGTCACGGTCACGAACTGAAAC
>JAKMGR010000418.1 GCA_022424805.1 Verrucomicrobiales bacterium | reverse complement strand
CGGCTGGAACCATTACTACGTGAGCGCTGCTCTTCCTATCGAGCTCAATTGCCGTGCGACACTCACTCCTTACGTCGGATACAACGGTGGTCCAGGCGGCTACATTGCAGATGGCATCAACGGTGGTCTCCAGAACCAGTCTGACATCCTCCACGGTGGTGTCAGCCTCAGCGTTTCCTTCTAAGGAAATCGTCTAAGGTAGAAAATATTTTTTTCAAACCTTGGTGTAAATCGCTCTCCGTTCGCGGAGGGCGATTTCTTTTTGTACTAGCGGCTAATTCTCAGATGAGAGTAAAATGGGGAAAGTCGCGTCTCCTGACGAAACAAATCTTTTTACACGGCAAAGTCGTGGCATGGGTGAATAATGATTCGAGTGGTGAAAGTTCTAATCGATGGGGCGACAAACGACCTCACGTTCACCTACTCGGTTCCGGATGGAGTTTCTGTCCAGCCGGGACAGCGGGTCCGAGTTCCGCTGCGTAACCGGAAATCGATCGGAACGGTGACCGATGTGGAGTCGATTGACCCAGCTTCGTTGAAGTATTCTCTCAAGCCCATCGATGGAACGGTGTCGGATGATCCGTTTCTGACGCCCGGATTGATCGAGCTGGCTCATTGGATTGCCGGATTCTACCTTGCCTCTGTCGAGGCAGTGTTCCGGACCATGTTGCCCAAGCCTTCACGCGGAGAGGCGGAGAAACGAAAGACGGAGAAACACGTCATGCTCGCGGTTTCGAAAGGCGACATCGATTTCGAGCAATTTTCCGGTCGGCTTGCGAAGCAGGGAGATGTTCTGCGGGAGCTGAGGGAAGTGGAAAGCATCTCACTGGCCCGCATGACAGGTGAGCTGGGGTTTTCTCGTTCTTCTATCAAGTCCCTCGAAGAAAAAGGCCTCGTTCGACTCACCGAGAAGATAGTGACTCGCGATCCTCTGGCAGAAATGGAATATGTCGAGTCGGCAGCCCTGAAGCTGAACGACGAGCAGGCAATTTGCCTCAAAGAAGTGCTCGCTTCTTCGGAAAGGGTCAGCCGGGGCGAAAAGGTGAAGCCAATTCTTCTCTACGGCGTTACGGGAAGCGGAAAGACGGAGGTGTACCTTCAGGCCATTGAGAAAACGATAGAGGAAGGGAAGGGAGCCATTGTTCTCGTGCCCGAGATTGCATTGACGCCGCAGACTGCTGATCGTTTCAAGCAGCGCTTCGCGAAAATTCAGGATGAAGTTGCAATCCTGCACAGTAACCTCAGCGAAGGAGAGCGACACGATGAGTGGCGAAAGGTGCTGGACCAGAAAGCCCGGATTGTGATCGGGGCTCGCAGTGCGATTTTCTCTCCGATCACAAATCTCGGACTGATTGTCGTCGATGAGGAGCACGAAAACTCCTACAAGCAGGACATCGTTCCGCGTTACCAGGCGCGGGATATCGCTGTCGTCCGGGCTCACCTCGAAAAGTGCCCAGTACTTCTCGGAAGCGCGACGCCCTCGCTCGAATCGTGGCAAAACTCCGAGGCTGGGAAATATGACCTCGTCACGATGCGGCAACGAATCGATGACCGAAAGCTCCCACTCATCCGCATCATTGACATGCGCCAGGAAGCGCGTCGGCAGCAGTCGGGGCCAGCGATTCTCTCGCTCAAGCTTCGCGAGGCGATTGAGAAACGCCTTGAGAATGGCGAGCAGACGATTCTCTTCCTGAACCGGCGCGGCTTCGCGAAGAATATTCTCTGCCCGGAGTGCGGTTACGTCGCAAACTGTCGTCACTGTACGACAACGATGACCCTCCACCGCAAGGATGACCGCCTCATTTGTCATATCTGTGGTTTTTCGCAGCTTCCGCCGCGTCGCTGCCCGGAGTGCGATAGTCGTTCAATACTGAATGCAGGTTATGGCACGGAGCGAGTCGAGGAAGTGCTTCGCAAGGTTTTCGAAACCGCCCGAATCACTCGTGTCGATACGGATGCGATGCGAAAGAAGAATCAGCTGCGTGATACGCTTTCGGCTTTCAAGGCAAAGAAGATCGATATTCTCATCGGAACGCAAATGATCGCAAAAGGGCTGCATTTTCCCAATGTCACTCTCGTCGGGATTCTGAATGCGGACGTTGGCTTGCACATTCCTGATTTTCGAGCTGGCGAGCGAACCTTTCAGTTGCTCACGCAGGTAGCTGGTCGCGCTGGTCGCGGTGAGCTGGAGGGCGAAGTGATTGTGCAGACCTACACGCCGCACCACCCTTCGATTCAGTTTGCTCGCCATCACGATTTTGAGGGTTTTGCGGAGCAGGAACTGATGATGCGCCGCCAATTTAGCCATCCGCCTTTTGTTCACGTTGCGCTGATCACGGTTCGGTCCGTTCACCAGGAGCGCGCCGAGTTTACCCTGAAAACCCTGCATGCCCGAATGAAGCACGCCATTCCTGACGATATCGTGCTGACAGAACCGCTACCGTCTCCGCTCGTAAAATCACATGACCAGTGGCGGTTCCAGATTCTGTTGAAATCGCCTCAGGCTCGCAAAATGGCTCGCCACATTCATGAAGTCATGAAATCCCTCACTTTTCCCGACGACGTCATCGTCACCGTCGATGTCGATCCCTATTCGCTCGGGTGAGTTGTTTTTTTGAACAGCAAAAAGTGCGCTTTTGATTTGCCAATTCACGTCGCTCTTGCGAAAGATGAAACATGTCACTGTCCTGCGTTCATTCTGGAGCCCTAGCTGGCGTCAACGCCTTGTCCGTCGAGGTCGAGGTGAACGCTGCTGATGGGAGTAATCCTGATATCAAGCTGGTTGGATTGCCCGATGCTGCCGTTCGCGAGAGCGTTGACCGTGTGACGACTGCGATCAAGAACAGTGGTCTCGGTTGGCCGCGGAAAATGATCACCATCAATCTTGCCCCCGCCGATATTCGCAAAGAGGGTCCGAGCTTCGACCTGCCGATAGCCCTGGGCATGGCCTCGCTCGAGCCCGACCGAAACGGAGCTTTGCAGGAAGGCGCCTTGGAAAAATGTTCTGTCGCTGGAGAGCTTGCGCTCGATGGGCGGGTCCGATCGATCAAGGGCATCCTGCCTCTGACG
>JAKMGR010000401.1 GCA_022424805.1 Verrucomicrobiales bacterium | reverse complement strand
GAATAACTGAGAACATCGCAAAGAGGAGATCGAAACAGAGTGCGACGGATGGATCGTTGACGGTCAATTTGGAAGCGAGACGAGCGATGACTATCAAATACCGGATTCGTGCAATCGACTCGTTGGGGAAACTGCGATACAAAGCCCACATGATGAATAACGCTGTCCTGATTTTTACCATGCTTCTCACCGTGGTTCTATCTATGGGTGACGAACCGAAACGACCGCAGAATTTCCGGGCGATCTTCAACGGGAAAGACCTCAATGGGTGGTATGGGTTGAATCCCCACTCCGTTGCCAAGCTCGAAGGAGAAAAGCGCGATGCGAAGCTCGCGGAGATGAAAAAGAAGTTCGCTACGCACTGGACAGTGGAGAATGGCGAGTTGGTCAACGATGGTCACGGAGCATACGCCACGACAGAGGAAGAGTTCGGTGACTACGAATTGCAGCTTGAATACAAAACCGTCGCCGGAGCTGACAGCGGAATTTATCTCCGAGGAACTCCGCAGGTGCAGATTTGGGATTGGAATCAGGAGTTTAATCCTGACAAACCGACACGGCGTCCTCATCTCGGATCGGGAGGGCTGTTCAACAATACCCCGGACACACTGGGCAGAGATCCGATCGTGCGAGCCGATAGACCTTTTGGGCAGTGGAATAAGTTTCGGATTATTCAGATCGGTGGGAGGACGTGGGTCTGGCTAAACAACAAGGCTGTCGTCGAGGGAGCCGTGATGGAGAACTATTGGGATCGTAAAAAACCTCTGCCGGTAAAAGGACCCGTGATGTTGCAAACTCACGGAGGCGAAATTCGCTGGCGTAACATCTTTGTGAAGGAGATCGGAGAGAGCGCGGGCAAAGCTTTTCTAGCGGCTCGTCCACAGCTTCCCAATCCGACGCACTTCGATGTTCCCTACGGGCCGCATCTCAAACAGCGAATTCATTTCTGGCAGGCAGAATCAGCCGAGCCTACTCCCGTGCTTCTCTTTATTCACGGCGGCGGTTGGAGAGCTGGCGGGAGATTGAGCGGGCTCAGTGGAAACTTGAATACTTTTCTTTCATCCGGGATTTCCGTTGCCTCGGTTGAGTATCGTTTTACCCCGGAAGCAACTGCCGATGGAGTGGTTCCACCCGTGAAGGGGCCATTGCATGACGCAGCTCGTGCATTGCAACTCATCCGCAGCAAAGCCGACGAGTGGAATATCGATAAGGAACGTATCGGGGCATCCGGTGGATCGGCCGGGGCCTGTTCATCGCTTTGGCTCGCCTTCCATTCCGATCTCGCTGATCCAGATAGCAAAGATCCAGTCTCCCGCGAATCGACGCGCCTTTGGTGTGCGGCGGTGAGTGGGGCGCAGACGACGCTTGATCCCAAACAAATGAGAGACTGGACTCCGAACAGTCGCTACGGGGCGCATGCGTTTGGGCTGGCCGACTTTGAGGAATTCTACAACAAACGTGACGAGATCATGCCGTGGATTAAAGAATTTTCGCCATACGCCAATGTCAGCAGCGACGACCCGCCCGTATATCTTTCTTTTTCCCAAGCTCCGAATTTGGGGAAGGAGGAGAAGGATCCGACGCACACTGCGAACTTCGGTGTGAAGCTCAAGGAGCACTGCGAGGCCAACGGAGTCGAGTGTCAGCTCTACTATCCCGGGGCCGAAGGGGCGAAGCACGAGAGCACTGTTACTTACCTCATTGAAAAACTGAAGGAGTAGATTGCCGTCAGTTCACGCATTCATTCTGCGAATTGGCTGGGAAAAAATCTGGTCGACGATGGGAAGGGGTGTTCTCAGTTCGGCCGAGTTTCCAAAAAATCCTGGACCGCGCTCGATTTGCCGGTCGTGAAGTGTCGCGATCTGTGCGGGAGCCAGTTCTCGTATCGTTCCCGCGTTTAGCGATTTTCCGTTTTTGTGTGTGTCAGGATAAGCGCACGCTTCGACGCGGATAAATTGGGGAGGGGAAGAGGGCGGAAGTTTCCACTCGCCCTGTTCCGCATCCACGACATGAGTAATTCCCTCTTCGGTGATGAATCGAATCTGCACATTAGGTGTTCGGTTAGGATTGTTTTCGCCGACGGCAGCCTCCACTGCGATGGCTTTTCCTTTTTTATCGCGCTTCAGCCGGATTTGGCGAAAGCGAAAGTTGCTGCGGTCGTAGGGAGCCGTCGTTTCTCCGCTTTCATTTGTCGCGATGGAAGCAACCGATCCGAAAAAGGCTCCGTTTCGATACGCACGCAAAAGAGCGGCTTCGCGCTTTTCGGGCGACAAATCTGCGAGGGGAGGCGTAAGGAGAACGTTACGCCCCCGGCCATAGGTATTGTGGTCTTTGACAAAAAAGCCCCAGCACCGTCGACCGGTCGCGAGAATCTGGTCCCACAGCTGGTAGAAGTGGCCGGGAGGGTTTTTCATGGATGCGTAGAAGCCGCGATCGGATCCGAAACCGGAAGTCAGTTGATTCCAGACTTCGATGCCGAGGACGCGGGAGTCGAAGTCGAGCATTTCCGCGTATGTCTCCAGCTTTCCCGTGGGATGATTCAGGGTGATGCCACCGCCGTCGGGATGGAGCAGTCCGCCGACTGTTTTTCCGTCTCTCTCTTCTCCGTCGAGAGCAGCCCGAAACATTTCCCGCCAAGGGCGATTCGTTCCCTGCATCAGTCGAAGCTGCGAGATGGAAATTTCCTCGGGATTGTAACCCAATGTGATGTCAATTGCGTCGCCACTTGCTCGAACGTAGAAGGTTTTCTTGCCGACAGGAATGGTACGTTTTTCTATCGGGCCATCGTCGGCAAAATTCTCTTCGCGATTGCAGGCTGTTGCTCCGTGCACCGTCAGTATCGCTTCCGGTTTTCCCTCGGCGGCTATCAGCGTTAGATCGATCCGATAGACACCTTCCCAAGGTCGTTTGTCATCGAAGGGAATCAGATTCTCGAAGCGATACTCAATAGGGGAAGTCTTGCGCTCGGCTGCCGAGAGGTATTTTCCATAACCAGTCGCGAGCCGACTGCCGAGAGAATTGAAGTGCAAGCCGGTGTCGAGAAAGGAATGCTGTTCCGCGTTCGGCGCCCAGACGACATCGGGGTTCTTTTCGCGAAACGCGGGAAGCAGGGGCGTTGGCGCCGAAGGGTAGTAGTTGCTGAAAGCAAAATGCCCGTAGCCCATTTCGCGAAACGACTCCAGGGATGAGATGGTCGTGCCCTGGTGCTGATGCGACATCGAATGCACACATTCCCAGGTTTCCCAGTCGACGCCTTCGTAAGGGTTCTCGTATTCGGGGGAAGACTTTTCCTCTGCGCCGACAGGAAGGCAAGGTGCAGCGGCGAGTGAAAGCAAAGCTTGGCGGCGTTTCATGATGGCAGTGCCATAGTGGCAGTGCGGAAACCATCTCATCTCGAATCGCAAAAGGGGAGCCATTTTCCACCGTCACTGCGGGACCGGAGAAATTAGTGGGCTTACCCGGTGTAATCGATGACCTGACTCTCTTGGGGCGGTCGATTAACCCTGTTGGATCCTGCTTTTTCCTATTTTTCTCTGGCTCAATCGCGGTGTCACAAAAGAGTCGAAAATAGTGTTAAATTGCATGAGAGTCTCCACTCCAAGCAATTTTATCCCTATGAACAATCTCGATCGAAGAACTGCTCTGCGTCGTCTCGCCATTGGGGCCAGTGCTGCTTTTGGTTCCGCTGCTTTTCCTGGTTTAACGAAAGCCGCTGCGAAAACGGCCTCCGCCGCAGGTAAAGTTGCAGGAGGTGGTCCCAAGCGGGTCATCTTTTTTATGCAGAATCAGGGATTCGATCCGCGGACCTGTGTTCCAGCTGGAATGACGAACAGCGGTTCTCTCGCCAAGGCTGTTCTTCCCGAGCCGATCAAAGCGCTTGAGCCTTTCAAGGAAAAGCTCCACATTATCAATGGTCTCCACGGAATGCACACGAGCCCGTCACACAGTGCCTTTTTTGGTGCTCTTGGCGGTTACCGCGGGAGTGACGGAGTTCCTCCCAGTGCTTCCACGATCGACTACGAACTGAGCAAGGTGCTTCCAGAAACTCTCCTTCCGCATCTCTGTATCGGAATGGACTCGATGGAGAACATGACGGCTAAACCAACTGTCGCGAATTTGTCGGCGCGGGGTGCAGGTAAGCCAATTTTCATGCACTCCAATCCGAATCATCTGTACCAGATGCTCTACGGTGGAATTTCCAGTGGTGAAATTCGCAGCCAGCACGAGGCGAAGTCCGGCATGTTTGATCGTATTGAGCAAATGGCTGCTGCCGAAGGCGAAGGTTTGCCGACTGGTGACAAGAAGCGCTTCAATGAATTTGTTCAGGGATTCAATGATATGAACGGGTTGCGTGAGCGCCTCGGTCAGGTTTCTGATCACCTCGAAAAATTCGCTCCCGAAGTCGACGAAGGCTACACCCGTCCTGAGTTCGAAACGGACTGGCACGATCGTCTTCTCGATCTGGGTATTTCGGCACTCAAGTCCGGGACAACCAGCGTGCTTACGATCGGTTCCGGTCGCGGAGAAATTTTTGGTGCCTGGAAAGGGCTGGGTGTCGAGCAACAGGGCCACAACCTCGGTCACATGGAGCAACCGGATAATCCAATCTGGGTGAAGATTCGCCAGTACAACAGCCGAATGCTCGTGAAGCTGATGGAAGAACTCGAAAGCGTTCCTGAAGGTAGCGGTACGATGATGGACAACACCTTGATCGTTTACACCAGTAACAACGCCGACAAGCAGCACACCAGCGGTGCGAATTGGCCGGTGATGCTTCTCGGTAACTGCAACGGAGCTTTCAAGACGGGTTGCTTCACGCAGTTGGACGGCAAGCGCCCGATCAATGCACTTTACACATCGATCCTGAGAGCATCCGGCGTTGAGGTCGATCGATTCAACATGACTCAGCAGATGGCCGCCAAATACGATTCCGGAAACGGGCCTCTCACCGAGGTTTTTGCGTAAGGTAGAGCGGAGGGCTCAGTGGAAAATACTGAGCCTACAGCTGGGAATCTGGACATCCTGTATCAGGATGAATTTCTTGTCGTGGTGAACAAACCGGCTGGCATGCTGGTTCATCAGGGTCGGGACCCTGAGCCTCGGGACCAGATTGCCATGAAAGTGCTTCGGGACCAGATCGGTCAGCGGGTCACGACGCTTCATCGGCTCGATCGCCCGACTTCAGGTGCACTGCTTTTTGCGCTCGAGAAAGAGACAGGGTCCCATCTGCGAAGGCTATTTGATGCCCATCGGATCGAAAAGCAATACACGGCGGTCGTCGTTGGAGAAACTCCGAAGGCATGGACGTGTAAGAAGGGTTTGCAGAAATCGGAAGACGAACCGGAGCGCGAAGCGGAGACGAATTTCAGACGACTGTCCTTCGTGGAAAAAGGTGGAAGAACTTTCACCATCCTTCTTGCCGAGCCGCGGACAGGACGTTACCACCAGATTCGTCGTCACCTCGCATCGGGAGGTTTCCCCATTGTGGGTGACTACCTGTATGGAGAGGTCGAACTGATGGATAAACTAGGTGAGCAGTCAGGAAGTAAACGGCTTCTCCTTCATGCCTCCTGCATCGGATTCGAACATCCAGTCGGGAATGATTTTCTCGAAGTGGAGGCTCCGCTGCCGGAGCGGTTTGGATACTATTTGTGAGGTGAATTCCTCACATGTCCGTCCGGTGTTGCAGTTGCCAACCTGACTAGTCGTTCCATTTGAAATTCTGAACGAATTGAATCAAGTCGGCGATATCCCGCATGCTCATCGCGGCTTCGAGACCCTCAGGCATGAGGGAAAGTCTGCTGTTTTTCAGGCTTTTGATTTCGGTGCGCCGCCGTTGTC
>JAKMGR010000395.1 GCA_022424805.1 Verrucomicrobiales bacterium | reverse complement strand
GAAGGAAACGCTGAGGCTGACACCACCGTGGAGGATGTCAGACTGGTCGTCGCCGTTTTCGATGCCAGCGAAGCCATCTGCGATGTAGCCGCCTGGACCACCGCTGTATCCGACGTAAGGAGTGAGTGTCGCACGGCAGTTGAGCTCGATAGGAAGAGCAGCGCTCACGTAGTAATGGTTCCAGCCGCTGTTGTTAGCAACAGCGAAATAGTTGTCGGAGTAGCCCAATCCAGCACCAACAACGAGGCTCACGTTGTCAGAAATACCGAAAGTCTTCTCGATCCCGACCTGGTGATACCATCCTTCAGCAAGAAGGTTATAGTTCGTCTCGAGGGCAAGATCAACAATTCCGAGTGAACGGCTAAGGTCGAGTCCGATCTCACCGTTGCTGTCAGCACCTGTCTCAGGGAAGAAGTAGTGAACGTATCCGAGGCTTGCATCGAATCCTCCGAAGGAACCGAGCTCTACAGAAGCGTAGATGTCAAGCTCGTCGTAATCAGCAGGGTCGATACCGTTGAGATACCATACGCCGATGTTGACGGGAATGACGAAGTTGTCGAACGTGTAGTTCACGTCTGTCCAGACACTGTCACGAGCGAAACGAACACCGTAGAAGATGTAGTCAGACATGTAGCCTGAGCTGATTTCGCCGCCGATGTCGAGGCATTCTTCGATTGGAGCTTTGGCCGGAACCGGCGCTTTGCCCCAATCTCCTGCATTCGCGCTGATGGCGAATACACCGATAATTGCAACTAGGATTGCTTTTTTCATAATTTGATTAACTCCCTTGGTATGAGATGTGGTCGTTTGATTAACCTGTTTTCGTGGATGTAGAATCCGAAAAGCCATTTGAATTCTACGAAACTGGACTTTTTCGATCCAGCTTCGCCAAGTGGCGATTCTCTGGGACCATGTATTACTTGAATTGATCATGCAACAGAAAAAAATGCATTTTTTTCTAATAAGATCGTCTGGGCTTCGTTCAATATTGGCGCCTTAGGATTTCTCAATCCAATCTAACCTGCTGAAAAACAGTGGGTTGACCTTCCGCTATCTGGTTTGAAAACCATCCCATCGAGAGGTTTTTTCCTTCAGAAATTTCTTTTGAATCCCTTGTCGCCACTCCTTCTCCGAGTTCCTCGTTTCTCATAGTTGCCTCTTGGCTAATAAAGGCATCGGCAAATATGAGAGAAAGCTGCCTTTTTACCCTTCCAACGCTCTTGATGCGGGAAATGACTTCCTGGCCGAGATAGCATCCTTTTTGGAAATCCACGGCCCACTCATTGACTACAAGCTCGGAGGGGAACTCCGACCCCGTTATTTCTTTTGATGCCTTGGGAATTCGGGAACGGAGTTCCAGCTCTTCCCATTTTTCCCCTGGGATTCTTAAATCTTCACTGAGCTCCCCACTATCCACTGTAATCCAGCGGTCATATCCCGGAATGATCAGCCTGCGAGAGCGGGCGCCACCGATGGCCCCATCGAAGTGATGGATGAGCCTGAGTTTTCCGGTTTCGTCACTCAGTTCGCAATCATCTGCGATAAGGTACCGATCGAGCCGAGCGAAAAGTTCATCGCGCTGCGACAACTCGCCATCAATGAGCAAAGAATTCCCTTCTTTCGAAATCCAGACGAGCGCCTGCACCTTCCCCTTCGCGTTGCAGAGGCAGGCGGGAAGGGAATTTGTTTCATCCACCTTGGTGACATCGTTGGTGACCTGACCATTCAAATAACGCACACTGTCCGGACCTGTGAGGCGGAATACAGCTCGGTCGGAGAGATCGACCCATCGGCGATTGATTTCTTCCTCGGTCACATTCATTTCGCTTTTCCTCCATCTTCGGAATCTGCTTTGTCCTGGAAACGCTTCGCGAGAATGCAGAAGTCGAGATTCCCGTTTTCTTTGTCTTTCTGCATCGTCCGGAACATCATGCTTGCTGCTGTGGAAAGAGCGGGCAGCTCAAGACCAAGGCTTTTTCCAAGACCGAGACCATATTGCGCGTCCTTGAACATATTCTTCAGAGAAAAGTGGGCATCGTAGTCTCTCGCTATCACGGATGCGAGCTTGGTTTCAATCAGCGGAGAGCGACAGGCATTCAATTCAAGTGCTGCGGATAGCTTGTCGGGCTCGATCCCCGCGGCACTGACCAGGCCATAGGCTTCCGCTAGAATTTCCATCGACGTTCCCGAGATCATGTTCGTTGCGATCTTGAGAATGCTCGCCTCTCCGACACGACCACAGTGATAAAAATCACAAGCCGACACTTCCAGATAGCCGCGGGCACGATCAAATGCAGCTGTGTCCCCTCCTATATAGTAAGTAAGCGCTCCTTTTTCCGCTGCGGCACGACTTCCCGTAAAAGGTGCATCAAGAAAAGAAGCACCCGCATCTTTTGCAGATTGATAGGCATCAACGACCGCCTGCGGATCAGCGGTGCAACTGCAGAGAATCGTATGTCGCTTGGAAAGCTCCCCCTGCATGGCATCCATAACGTCCAGAAGCGCTTCGCCGTCTGTGACAAAAAGCTGAATCGTATCTGCCATTCGTGCCACCTCTGCGGGAGAGCTGAGAAAATTCGGGACCAACTTGGGGCTCCGATTCCAGACATAGAGGTGCCGGTCCGTATCTCGAAGACGCTCCGCTACCCGGCTCCCAATAATTCCGAGTCCGATCACGCCCACTCTTTCCCTGCCGTCTTTCTGCATCGTACAAGAGGGAAGCAAAACGCCAAATATGCAACGGGAGAGATCACCCGCTGAGAGAATCTACTCCCATTCCGGAACCAGCGTCGGACCCGCTCGATCGTCGAGCCAGCGTTGCAATATCTCCACAGCCGCTGCCTGATCGATAATGCCACGCGAGTTTTTCTCGTTTCGCCCGGCATCGTGCAACTTGGCCATCGCATCGCTTGTCGTGTGGCGTTCGTCGACCTCGTGCCAACGAATTTCATCTGAAAGCTCAGCTCGTAACTTTTCGCCAAAGGCCCGCACCCTAGTGACAGCCTTTCCCTCTTCGCCATTCATATGAAGAGGAAGCCCAATAATGAGATCCTCGATCTTTCGTTCCTCTACCAAAGCAACGATCCGCTCGATCGCTCGCGCTTCGTCTGCAGCAGAGACCGTCTCCACTGGGTGAGCCAGCAGTCCGATCTCGTCGCTGGCTGCAATTCCGATCCGGGCTGTGCCGTAGTCGATCCCCAATGCTCGCACCAGATCAGTCATGGACTAAAGAAGAGAGTCAGGCAGTCCATCGACGAGCTTCTTGATCTGGTCAGCGTTGTTTCGGTCTGCGACGAGAATCGCATCCGATGTTTTCACAACGATCAGATCCTTCACTCCCAGGAGAGCAATCGTCTCTTCGCCTTCAGCGGAAAAGACGATGTTGTTGGCCGAGTCAACGGAAAGGACGGGGCCACGCGTGGCATTCCCATTGTCATCCTGTTGCAGATACTTTGCGACCGACGGCCATCCGCCCACATCATCCCAACCGACATCCGCCTCGATGTTGAGAACCCGCTTCGCATTTTCCATCAGCGCAAAGTCGATCGAGATTTTTTCCAGCTCAGGAAAATCATTCGCTACCACCTCATTGAAATCGTCCGTGTCACGCAACTTGCCAATGAACTCATGCAACTGTGCGCAATGCTCTCCCAGCTCAGCAAGCAAGGTGGGAATGGACCAAATGAAAATTCCGGCATTCCACGAAAAGTTCCCGCTCGCCAAGTATTGCTCCGCTGTTTCCACAGACGGCTTTTCCCGAAAGCACTCCACTTCGTGAGCCACGATCCCACCCGGCAAGTCAAGGTCGTCCATAGGGCCTCCGCGCTCGATATATCCATAGCTCGGGCAGGGCCAGCCCGGCTTGATCCCGAGGGTCACAATGGCAGATTCCCGACTCGCCGCCTCTGCTGCTGCAATCAGCACGGTGCGGAACACATCCTTTTTCACCACCAATTGATCCGCCGGTAGCGCAATCATGACAGCCTCCGGATCACGAGCAGCGATCCACCCAGCCGCGAGCGCAATCGCTGGCGCGGTATCGCGACGCGCCGGCTCAGCGACAATATTTTCTTCCGGCAGTTCCGGCAAAACAGCACGGACGCCCTCGACCTGCGCCTCGTTGGTCAGGACAAGCACCCTCTCCGGCGGAACGATGCCCTCCAAACGATTGACCGCTTTTTCGATCAGCGTTTCTTCGTCGAACAAATTCAGCAATTGCTTGGGTCGCGCATTACGACTCAGCGGCCAGAAGCGTGTTCCACTTCCACCTGCGAGAATGAGGGCGTATATCGAGCTTGGATCTGCCATGATAAATTCTTCATTGAATGAGCACCCAATCGGTCGCCTGATAAAGGGAAAAACCGTTCAACTTTTCCCAAGGTGTCTCTTTCTCCAATCGCCCGAATCCCGCTGCTTCTGTCAGCACTGTGCCTCGACGCTCCTCTCGTCGCGGTTGGTTGGGCGATACTGCTATCGAATTCGAAGCATCTTCATCCCCCCACACTTGCAGCATTGTTTTTCGCAGTCTGGGCGATCTACCTCGCAGATCGAATTCGAGATTCGAAAACTGACTCGACGCCGGACGGCGAAACCGTTCGTCATCAATTCGCTGAACACCATCGCGGTCTCATGATCGCTCTGTTCATCCTCGCGATCCTTGGCGGCGTTTTCGCTGCTTTGTCAGGATTGCAAACGGAGACGATAGTCGCTGGATCTGGCGTCGCTACAGCGACCGCTGGCTACTTTGTCATCATCGGATGGCGAAATCAAAATCCGTCCCCCCGCTTTCTGCCCGTCAAGGAAATCGCGATTGCCCTATGCTTTGCGTGCGGAGTGAAAATCGGCGCCGGCACGCCACATTTCGTCGAATGGCTGACCTGGGACACCCTCGCCCTAGCTTCCCTCTTTCTGACAAACTGCCTCGTTATTTCCAAAGCCGAGACATCGCGCGATCGCAGCATTGATCCTCATGCTTTTTTTGCCACATCCTCAACTCGATCCGAACTCTGGATTGTCGCCCCTGCCCTGCTCACCATCGTTCTCGGATTGTATCTCGCCTTCACATTCTGCGCTGGCGCAGGCATCTGCCTGATCACCTGCACGGCCGGTCTTGCCTGGATCAATCGATGGCCGAAAAAAAGTGCTTCCGGGGTTCAGGCAGCAAGCGACGGAGTCCTTATCCTGCCATGGATCGCCGTAGCTTTATCCTGACAAGGCTCACGAAGGTAGCGACCAGTTCACTGGAACCTCGAATGACTGGTTGTAACGGTTTTTGTATTTCACGATGCCATGCTGCGCGCCGTATTCGTGAACCATTTTCGTCACCTTCACGTCGAAACAGCAATACTCGGCGATTTCCATGATTTTCCCTTCCTGCCACCATTTGATGGCATCGGTTCCCACGGCCGTTTTCCCTTCACCCAATGACTCGGCTGCGACGGCGTCGAGCTTTGGTTTGTGCTCGAGTTCCTTCTCGAGGTCGAGCATGAGATCCAGGTTCGTGGTTTGCTCCTTGAGATCGAGAATGGTGTAGCCCATCAGGACTTCGTAGTCGAACCAGATGTGGTTGAAGCCGACAACGAGATCAGCGGAGCAGAGTTCGTCGATGAGTTCCTGCACCATAGACTCGTCGTAGATGGTGTAGCCACTGTTGGCAGAACTGTAGGTCACGCCGATCGACATTTTCATATCGGCCTTGCGATCCCAACCACCGACATCGTTGGCGGATCGTTGGGTTTCGAGATCGAAGTAGACGTAATTTTCTGCCATGAGGGCGCGAGGAATTCGTCGGAATTATTCGTAAGCTTCGAACAAATTCCAAGGAAGATCGGGAAAAATCGGGTGTTTTTTCTCGATCTCGTCGAGTCGCCCGTCGTCGTCTTTCGTCAGAATTTCCCGTATGCGATCAAAATCGCTGAGATGTTCTCTGGCCCGTTGCTCGGCATACTCGCGGGATGGATCCATCCGCATCAGGAATCCCCAGTCACTCGACTGGGCGAGGAGAAGTTCGCGAACCATCAGCTGGATGCAGCGCTGGTAATGAGCCGTTCCCTCTCTGTCGAAATCCTCGCGGTTCTGATCGAACATGCCGGTAAATCTCGCCAACAATTCCGCGCGGTTCTGCACTTCTTCCTGGAGCCAGTTGTTTTCCGGGCTGGTCCAGCTCTCAAAGTATCCTCCCTCGCTCCAGGAAGAAGCCGCAGGCTCGGCCTCGGGACGCTCTTGATTCTCGGTCGCTCCAAGATACCCGCCGGGATTCACGAACTGAAAATCGCCGCGCTCGGCAGTGATACGAAATACTTTTTCCAGAAACTCCGTTCCCTCATGCCACCAGTGGCCGAAGAGATCCATATCGAAAGCACAGAGGACGAGAGGATTCTCCACACCATCGGCCTCGAGCGATGCGAGCTGCGCGCCGCGGCTGCTGACAAATCGCAGGGCATGCTCCTCGACGGCTCGCGAGGCAAGCTCGGGATCATACGGAAGATTATCTTCCCCTTCCCGCTGCAGCCGGTGGTATTTCAATCCGGTGAAACGACGTTCTTCGCTTTCGCCCAGGTACTCGCGGAGGTATTCGATTGGTGCATCCAATCCAATGTCTCGCATGAAATTTCGATAGCGTCCATCGCCCGGAAATCCCTCGTCGGCACTCCAGATTTCACTGCTGCTTCCGCTGTCGCGTCCGAAAATGTTGAGGCCGCCATCGGACTGCCCAACGATGTAGGGGAAGCGCTCGTCGGCTCCCGACACGGTCGTCATTCCATGCTCCTCAACCACAGTCCATTCGATCCCTTCTTTCCGAAGTAAATCAGAGACGGCAGGGGCATAGGCACACTCGGGGAGCCAGAACCCTTTGGGCATTCTGCCAAAACACTGCACATACTGGCGAATCCCAACTCTGACCTGTGCCTGGCCTGCCTCGGGAACCCGCATCAGGAGCGGAAGAATTCCGTGAGTCGCCGCACTCGCGGTCAGCTCGAGGTGGCCGCTGTCCCGAAGGTCACAGAACGCCTTCACGAGGTCGTCCTGCCATTTTTCCAAGTAGAAATTTCGGAGGCGGAAAAAGCGATCCTCATACTGCTTGGCGAGTTCCCCGAAACCGGTGACTTCGCCTCTTTCCACTTCGTCACGACAGAGTCGAAGCGTGCGGTCTATGTAGTTCAGGGTGCGCCGACGCAGGATACGATCCTGAAACATCGCGAGAAGTGTCGGAGACAGGTTCAGCGTGAGATGAAACGGCACTCCTTCATCCCGAAGGCGAAACATCATTTCCAACAACGGAAGATGCGTTTCGACAATCGCACAGTGAAGCCAGTCCTCTTCCATGGAGTGAGCAGTCTCCGTATGCCGTACCCAGGGCACGTGAGCATTCAGGACGATGGAACAATTGCGACTCATGAATTATCAAAGGGCTTGTAGCAGTAGGATGCCGAAAAACAAACAAACCGCCATCATTATCCTGCCAAAGCTCAAACGGCAACTTTCGACCCGCAATTTCATCTGTTGATCCCACAAGCAATCTCCCCTCGCCATGAGCCGGAAAAAGCTGAATAGCATTCCAATGATCGGAAGGACACTGAGAAAAAGCCCCATGCCAAAGACGTAGACAAAGAAACTCCGAGTGAGGGATTGAGCGACGCCGAGACGTTCGCCCGCGACAGTAACGATGCGGATCCCAAAGAGGGCTTTTCCGGGGGTCGTCCCGAAATAGTTGACGAGGAATGCCTCCAGAACATGCCAACCGATCAGCGCGAAGATCAGGATTTTCGCAAACATGATCGCCTCAGGTGATTGGGCCACTTCCATGGATCGCGCAATGGTCTCCATCAGGGTCATCCCCTCTTCCGGCCGGGGGATCTTTACTCCGGCAATCAGGAACATGACGGTGTAGACCAGGGTGTAGTCAAACATCCGCGCCCAGAAGCGGATGAATGGGCGCACTTCTCGTCGAACACCGGCAACTCCGCTTAGATCGCCCACTTCCGGCAGCGGTGGCGGCCCCTGCCAGGTGGAGTCGATTTCCTTTTGCTCGCGAATGATTTCCTTCGCATGGATCACGGCAGGTGGCTGATCCTCGGCGGTTTCGTCTCCCTTATCGAAAGTGTCTGTCGATCCATGACGTTCGATCACGGTATCGAGTGCAGAGATTTCCCGAAGAGGTTTCCATCCATCGAGGTCGCGATGCCAGCCTTTTGTGCCGGCGGTGATTTCCTCAGCCTCCAACAATTCCGAAACCCGGAAGATACTTACAGGGCCCACTTTTTCTCCATCAATGGAAAGATAAAAATCCATATTTCAATTCGCCCAAGAGCTTACTCACTGCGGAGAGCCTTCGCTGGCTGCATCGACGCCGCAACCGTAGCAGGAATCAAGGCCGCAACCACACAAAGTAGAAACGAGCCAATGGAAATGATGAGCACATCCTTCATCTGAATTACAGCAGGCAGGCCACCATCAACTTTATAGACCTCTTCAGAGAAAAAGTTGATCCCGAATTGCTCACCGAGCCATCCTGCCATTTCGTTTCGATACTGGACTGTGAGCCAACCGATCAACAGGCCGAGGGCAACTCCTAACAAACCCACGATAATTCCTTGGAACAGGAATACGGAAGCAACCTGCTCCTCCCTCGCCCCGAGTGCTTTCATCAATCCAATTTCGGCCCGCTTTTGAAACGTCACCGTGATCATCGTATTCATCGTGCAAAAGCTCGCGACGATCGCGACCATGAAAAGGATAAGGTACATCATCTGCCTTTCCCCTGCGACGGCGTCGAAAAGCGCCTGATGAATCTGTCCCCATGTCAGGATGCGATATTGATCGGTCAGGACCTTGTAGAGTTCTTCCTGATACTGATTCGCCTTGAATCCATCGTCCGTGCGAATCGCGATCCCGTGGCATTCTTCCAAATCGAAATTGTAGAGTACTTGCGCGGTCTCAAGATGAGTAAAAACGACGTTGCCATCGAAGTCGAAGTGTCCGGAGTCGAAAATCCCGGTGATAGTTAATTCCTGGGGAGCAGTTCGCTCCCGAATGTCATCGAGCCACTTCTTCTTCTCGTCATCCGACTTGGCTTCTTCGGCCCTGCTGACCGCGTTCATCAGGGTATCAACATCCGTAGGTGAAAAGAGCAGAATCTTGTCACCCAGTTCGATTCCCATACCTGCGGCAAGACCGTCGCCAATCACCGCCGTGTAGAATCCATTGATATCAAAGTCGCCAACCGGCACAAATTTTTCTTCATCGTCGGGATGCTCGGGATCCCGAACCTGCTTGAGCTTTTTGCGCATCCGCTCTAGCTCCTCACCCTCGGGTGGCATGATGCCGCGAATCATCGGCGCTTTGCGATAGGTCCCCCGGCTATTCGTTACTTCCATGATGACCTGCCCCGTCACGAAAGGAGTCACCGACTTGACCCCAGGCTGCTCCAGAAGTGTCAAAACAGGTTGCTCGTAATCATCAATAATCCCGCCCGAATTAATCACGAGATGGGGCTCGAATCCTAGGATGCTGTCGCGGATTCGCTCGCCGTATCCGGTGAACACTGCAATCACAACGGTGAGCAACCAAACGGCGAGAGAGACACCGATCACCGAGATGATAGTGATGATCGACAAATAGAGGCGTTTCGGCTTCAGATAACGAGCCGCAATAAAGGGGCTGAAAAGCATTGGTCAGGGGACGAGGATTTGTATAGTCTACGCGCTTATTTCCATTACGATAGTCCCGTTT
>JAKMGR010000373.1 GCA_022424805.1 Verrucomicrobiales bacterium | reverse complement strand
AAGTTACCATGGTCATCGCAAAGGATCGGGAGCAGGCAAACTACGAGGAATTGATCACGCAGATCGAGTATTTTGAATCCCTTCTCGTCGGCTACCGGAAAAATCGTAAACTCAAAGACGCCGTCGAGGAACTGGAAGGATTTCGCAAGCGCCTCGAGAAGATTCTGCACAACCAGGGAGTCGAGCCGTTTGTGATAGATGTCGGCACTATGCTGACCTTGAAGCAACGCCGTAAGGTGCAGATCCTCGGCAAGAAAGGCTGGGGCACTCGCGATTTCATGAAGCGACCATTCCAGCCGGGTGAAGTCACCAAGGTAGTTCGGCCCGGCTATAGCGTCGGGGGAGAAGGGGAAAAGGCAGTGATATTGCGTAAGGTTGAAGTCTTGATTCGCGAGGCGTCTGAGTGACGTTATCGGCAATGCCACCCCTGTCCAAAGCCAGCGCCGTAAAATGGCTGCTACTAGTCGGAACTTTCTTCGTTTCGACACCCTCCTGCTGGGGTGGGGAGGAGCCATCCGAGACATGGGGCCGCGCATACAGCTGGCTGCAGACGGGGGAACGGTTAGCTGCGAACGAGGAGTGGGCCCTCGCGATGGGCAGCTACATCGAGACATTTCGCCAGATGAAAGCGATTCGCGAGGCGCACCCGAGCTACGAGCCCGAATTGGTGAACTATCGAATCGACCGACTCGGGGAAATGATCGAAGAGATTGAGCCGAAGTTACCGCCCGGCGGAAATTCGATCACGATGAAATTCCTCGACTTCATTGAGTCGTACGACCTCGGGATGAAGCAGCGTTTTTCGAATCAATACAGTGAATCATTAGCAACGCTCGACATCGCCAAGGTGATTCTGGATGAGATTATTTACGAGAATCCCGAAGAGTTTCGCGATGCCGTCGACACGCAATACTCCATCATGCACAAGAGCATTGAGTGGCTTGAGCGACAGATCACCTACCGTGCCAGAAAACCCCGAGCCACCTACACATCCGATGGCGTTGATTGGGGGACGACTGAGTTTGTTAAGGAAGGGAATTTGCCTGCAGATGGCGACACCATCCTGATGTCAGGTAGCTTATTTTCGAGCGGGCCAGACCCGGGCCAGGTGAGGGGATTTACGACAATTCCAGAGTTGGAGAACAACGAGGAAAAAAAAGAGGAGTCGAAGGAGGAAGACGGGGACGATCAAAAGCCGGGGCTTCCCGGGTTTCGGATGAGTAGTAAGCAGAAGGAATCTCCGGAAGCAGAGTGACCTCTTCCCCCCCCTTTCAAAAATCCCGGAACGGCCCGCGCGGTTCGGCGTCTTCCATCTTGTTGTGCCAGTCCTGATAGGCTCGCTTCCTCTCAGCAAGTTTCTCTGGATTTGTTTTGCTGAGGTCATTCATTCCCGTTTTACGATTGAGAACGGAGCGGGCGAAAACGACTTTGCCGTCTTTGGTGATGCAGATCCCATTTCGGTAACGGGAGCTCGTTGAGTCTTTTGTCAAGACCAGGTGACTCCTGCGGTAATCGACGATTAGCGCTACGGCCTGGGTTGCGATTACAGGCTTGGGCCGCAGGTTCGCTTTCTCTCGTATCGACGAGTTTCAAGAATCCCCGAAGCGTCCGACTCCATCAGGTAAAAGACTCCATCCGGTTTGAGAAAGAAATTCGGGGTGAGCTGTCCCTCGCGTTCTTTAACCAATTCGTTGGTGTTCAGTTTCACGATCGTTTTGCCCTCATGCTAAAGGATTTCAGCGTGGAGGCTCGTCGTGGTGAGAAGGGAAAGGAGGAGGAATCAAAGTATTTTACAGGAGTTGACAGGGTTAGGTCGACCACCTGACATGGTAGGGTCGAGCATTCAACAGGGGTAGTATTGCATTTCTAATGCAGTGGAAAGGGGTTGGGTCTGTCAATCTTTTCACAATTTCTCTGCGGGATCGGAGTTGCCAATCGTCTCTGTCTTCGACAAGAATGCAGCACTGCCATGGCCTACTCCATTGAATCGATCGAACTCTTCGTCCGCGAAATGCCAGCGGACCGCATGTCTTTTGGAATTGGTAAAGCGGATGATTCCGGGAAAGCGAAGGCGACAAAGAAGCGGCGTCCGCGTGCGATTTTGCTGACGCAACTTACTCTCAAGGCCGATGGCAAAGGCGTTGTGATCGGATGCTCGGGGGATCGGCCTTCTTTCGGCTGGCTCGACAAACGTCCTGATAAAACACCCGAGGAGAAATTGACTCTACTGCTCGATCTGGTGGAGGAAGCGCGTGATATCTATCTCGAATGCGGGAAGTCATTTGAGACGGCTTTTGATCTTTGGCTTGAAGCGGAGGCAAAGGTGAAGGAAAAAGCTGCCGAAATGGGGGCGGAGGATTTGATGGGTAGCTATGCTTCAGCCCTGTTGGAACGTGCGCTGATAGATGCTGTCTGCAGGTCTGAGAAATGCGGATTTAGCGATGCTTTGGAGCAGGATTTACTGGGAATCAAGCCGAACGATGTTCATCCGCAGCTGCAGGAAGAGGCATTTCCGATTTCGCATGTCTGGTCTCCAAGAGTTTCCTATGCTGTTCGCCATACTGTTGGCTTGAGCGATCCCCTGGATGAGGAAGATTGGTCGGAGGAAAAAAGGATCAATGACGGTGAGCCGGAGACGCTACAGGAATACATCGAAGCCCACGGGCTGACTCATTTTAAAATCAAGATTTCGGGCGATGCAGATGCTGACCTCACCCGGTTGGGTGAAATATGGAATCGGTGTCTGGCAAAAAATGATGAATCAAAAATCACACTGGATGGCAACGAAGCCTATACCGATATTGGAGCCTTCGCGGACTTTGTAGATCGCTTCGAGAAAAAATTGCCGGGGATGTTTGATCATACCCTTTTCATTGAGCAGCCGTTGACTCGCGCACTGACGCATGATCTCTCCACGACACGCACTGTTCGTCGAATTGCCCAGAAGAAACCGCTTGTAATTGATGAGGCTGACGGGACGACAGATGCCTTTCGCCGCGCCTTTGCAATCGGATATTCCGGGTGTTCGCATAAAAACTGCAAAGGGGTTTTCAAATCGATTTTGAACAAGATGCTTTGCAAGGTGTTTGAGGAATCCACGGGGAGGGAGGCATTTTTGAGCGCGGAGGATTTGTCGAATATGGCGATCATTCCTCTGCATCAGGATTTTGAAGTGGTGTCAGTCTTGAACTTGGAGCATTGCGAAAGGAACGGCCATCACTACGCTTTCGGAATGTCTCACCTGACCAAGAAAGAAAAATTGCGGATCATGAAATTACATCCGGAGATGTATTATGTTCGCGACGGGGAAATATTTCTCAAAATCGAAGGAGGAATGCTCTCCTATTTTGGATCTGCGGAAGGCTTCGGTAGCGATACGCAGCCGGAGTGGAAAGCGCTGACCCCAATCGTGAGGTGGAGAGAAAAAGCAGGAGCCTGACAATGACACATGACACATTCCAAATCGGCGATCTGACGGCAGTCATAGGGGATAATTCGGCAGACGAAAAACTCGGACAAAGAGCTGGATACAATGGCCTGTGGTCGCTGCAGCACAAGGGTTTGGATCGCAGCTTCTTCGTTCCGAGCATCGCAGGGCTGAATTTTGAGCACATCATCAGCGGTGAAGGGGAGCAGGATAAGGATATCTTCTTCGAGCCGCGTCGCAGCCCGATGTCATTTCTCCGGGTTTCGGATTCGGCAGCTGAGTTGCACCAGCCTCCGACGGAGACTTTCTACCTCGAGAGTTGGACGAAATTCGAACTGGTTGCGCCCCACTACATCGACATGACATTCCGATTTCGCGCAACGCAGCATGTGTTCGAGCGGGGATATATTTCTCTCTTCTGGGCGAGTTACATGAACGCCCCACAAAACAAGAGCCTCTATTTTCGTGGAGGGAAGAAAGGCACTCAGAATCAGCAACTGTGGCAGCAGCATTGTCCGCCCTCGCACAATCATACTTCCACGGTGCGACCCTACGGCGATGAGTTCGAGATGACCTTTGCCGAGGGTGCTCCAGACGCACTCTACAAACACTTTGCGCCGCTGCGATTTGCGAAGCCTTTCTACTACGGAGATTTTGATGGCTTTACCGTGATCTATCTATTCGATCGCAGCGAAGGAATTCGGTTCACCCAATCACCGTCGGGTGGGGGTGTGAACAAAGAAAAAGAAACGACGAATCCGGCCTGGGATTTTTCGTTTTTTGTTCCGAGTTACGAGGTGGCTGAGGAATATTCTTTTCGGATGAGGGCTGTTTTTCGGCCGAAATGTTCGCGCGAGGAAATCGATCGGGAGTATGCCGACTGGGCGGGTTCTTCGGGGTAGAAATTGACGGGCGGTAGTTTGGGAGAAAGTGTTAGACCTGCTCGACGAACTGGGAATTGCGGAGAATTAGCGTCGTGTGAAGAGCATGGCAAAGCATCCAGCTGCTGCCGGTCTTCCAGACATTCGGAAGGACTGGAAAGTGAAGGATGTCACCAAGCCGGTGACTGCAAAATAGATTCTATCCTCGCGCTTTTCGCGCTGCGATAAAGGAGCGCACTGCCATAACTGTGTAGTAAGCGCAGATGACAACCATTCCCAGGATGAGGAGGGTTGAGGTCGCACCCCAATCGAGGGTTCCTTTGATTGTCGAAGGTATCAGGCGACCGAGTCCAGCAACTGCACCGAGCAAAGAAAAGAGAACGGCGATGTGCATGCCGGCCATGTGATTCTTGTTGGCAACGAGTGCACCGATTAGCATGAGGATTCCAAAAATAGCGGGAATCGCAGCCGTGATGGATTGCTTGGAAGCACCGAGGGCCTCCCAGGCGAAGTAACCCAGTGCGCCGAGGATGATGAGAAGAATGGAACAGATGTAGGTGAGCTTTTTCATTGAGGGGCGTAAGTAGAGTCTGGTCTTGGAGAGGAGAAATTGCAACTGGTATAGGGAGATCGAATTACCGGGGGGCGACTGTTTTCTCTGGCTTGAGCGACTGCACAAACCATTTTCGCAATTCCCTCCTCGGACCGATGTCTCGCAGCGTCCAGCGAGCAGTGTGTTCGCCAAAGGGTAGGGAGACAAAAGTGAAATTCCCTTTCGGATTGGCTGCGGCAAGATAGGTCCTCGTTGCATCGGTGGATCTTTCGTGGCTGATGAATTGGGGACGTTCACCGAGACGGGCGAGGCGAGCCTTTGCCCAGGCGCGGTCGCTCGCCGGATAGCCCCATTTTTTGACTCCGTCATAATGGCTGTGGCAAATGAACCCGCGCCAGAGAGCTGCGATTTCATCATCGTGCAGGCCAATGTAGTTGCATGCGATGGCTCCGCGCGAAAATCCTGCGAGAAAGAATTGATCTGGATTGCCTCCGAAATTTTCCGCAGCCATATGCGCCGAGTATTTTGCATATTCGACAGTTGCAGCAACGTCCCCCCACCACTGGGGAGCGTGGAGGTCGGTCGCAGGGTCGACGAAGGGAAGGCTGATCCAGATCACACCTTTGCCTCCGGAAATTCCGTAGCCGAGTTCACATCCTTCGATCGTGCCGGGGCTGGTTCGATATCGATTGCCGGGATATTCGAATATGACTGGGTAAGATTTTTCCGCCTCCCAATCCGTTGGCAGGTAGACGAGATGGTAGACGCCACTTGAATCCTTGCCTTCCCAGCGATGGCGAACTCGCTTGCCGGGAGCGGGATCGGCATCTTCGACCGGAGGAATGACGAGATCGGGTTCATAGTCGTCGAGCTTGATAGGCTCGGCACAAGCCGGGAGCACGGTGAAGGCAAGAAGTAGGAGGGTTATCGAAACAGTGTGGCCGGACATGATTCAATCGATGTGGACAAATTCATTCAGATTAAAAAGACTCAGGGTGAATTCCTCGAGCGATGTTCTTTGAATGAATGATCTGCTGTCCGACAACTCCCCGTCGGTGGGAAGGCGTCCAAGGGTCAGGAGAAGGGCTTTCTCCGCCACGATCTTCTCGTGCATCGCGATGTATTTCTTTCGAAACTCCTGCTCAATCGCGGAAAGCCGCTGAGGATTCTTGAGGTATTTGCTGATGTCGCCTGCGTAGCGTTTTTTGCAGGAGGCGCAGTGGCGGAGGACGAGTTTTTCTCCCTTTTGCAAGCCCTCCCATGATCCTTCAATGACGGTCGCTTCGTAGACTCCCTCGAACGGGAGGGGCTGCTTGCTCAGGCCCTGCATGGTGCTTCGCATTTCCTCTTTCAGATAGATGGTGCTCTCGTGATTGTATATCGTGACCCGATTGTATTCGCCTTCAGTTGTTTCTGGGGAATTGTCTTCGAGCGGCAGCTTCATTTCCTTGCCCTCCCGAACCATCACGTTTTTGCCCTCCCGCTTCGTGGAGGTCAGCTGATAGCTGTTTGTATTTCCCTTTTTTTCGTAGGTGCTGATGTGACTCGTGACTTCCTGTCCCATCACGATATCTCCCATGCGTGCTGCTCGCTGCCACGCCGCTTCGACAAGCTGCGGGTTGGGCTTTTGCTGTGCCAGAAGCAGGTGGGGGACAATGGACGCTGCGATGAGAAGGCAGAGTAGAAAACGACTCATGGGAATTGGGTGCGGAGGAGAGAAACCCAGTAGAACAGAGTTTCCAGTTATCAGTCAAGTGCCGCAGGTGGGCAGCCGCTTCCAGCAGACACGAAAAAAAGGCGGCCCGTTTCCGGACCGCCTTTTTCGAAATGCGTTTTCGAAAACGCATAAGCAATCGGTGATTACTTATTCCTGTCTTCAAGCGCCGCCTGGGCTGCTGCCAACTTCGCGATGGGAATGCGGAAGGGGCTACAGCTGACGTAGTTCAAGCCAGTGC
>JAKMGR010000359.1 GCA_022424805.1 Verrucomicrobiales bacterium | reverse complement strand
CCGCGGGATGGGCACCGGGGAGCCATCATTCAGTGGCTGGAAATCGAAGGCCCCCTGGTTCCTGAATCCTGGCCGCCAGAATCGCATCAAGTCTTGTTCGGGGATCTGCCAATGGAGGAGAAGATCGATAATTCCAGGCTGCCCGTTTCCATTCAGACAGACAATCCCGCTGGAGACGCTGAGCAATTGTTTTCCCGTTTTGCTGACCGTTTTGCCAAGTGGCCGATTTCGAATGAGGAAAAGGCTCCTTTTCTCACCCTGATTCATCATAAAATGGAATCAGGCCAGCCGCTTGGAGATGCACTGTTTTCGGGCTACAAGGCTTTCCTTTGTTCCCGGCACTTTCTCTACCACCCTGAGGGGAACTCTCCGCATGCCGTGGTGAATCGTTTGTCTCATCTGCTGTGGAATTCCAGTCCTGATGATACCCTCAAAAATGCGCTCCCCTATGAACTCGTCGCGCAGGTCGATCGCATGATCTCCGATGAAAAGTTCGAGCGTTTCGTGAACGGCTTCACCGATGATTGGCTCGATCTCCGCGAGTTGCGCCGCGATATTCCCGATAACCGGCTATATCCCGAATATCGGAAGGACGACTACCTCGTAGATTCCATGGAACGCGAAACCCGTGCATTCGTCCGCGAGATGATTCGCGAAAACCTGCCGATCACCTACGTCGTCGATGCGCCGTTCACCTATGCCAACGATCGTCTCGCTCGTCACTACGATTTGCCGCGTTTGCAAGGCTCCGCACTGCGACGAGTCGAGTTGCCGGATGGGAGCCCGTATGGCGGCATTCTCACTCAGGCTGCCATTTTAAAGCATACCTCTAACGGAACTACCACATCGCCTGTGTTGCGCGGCGTATGGGTCATGGAAAAAATCTTTGGCGAGCCGCCACCACCACCGCCCAAGTCCATTCCTGCGATCGAGCCCGATATTCGCGGAGCCCAAACCATTCGTGCCATTCTCGCCAAACACACCGATGTGAAATCCTGCGCCAATTGTCACGAGCGATTCGATCCGGTCGGCTTTGCGCTTGAGAGTTTCGATGTGATGGGCGCTTGGCGGGATCGTTATCGTTCGCTTGAAAGGGGGGAAAAGATCACCGGCTACGATCCGGCCGGTCATCCCTACACCTACTACGTCGGCAAGTTTGTTGAATCCGATGGCAAACTGCGCAGTGGCGAATCCTTTTCGGACATAAGAGAACTGAAGACACATCTCGCCGCGAATCCGCGTCAGCTGGCCCGCAATTTTCTCCATCAGCTGACACAATACGCCACCGGAACGGAAGTTCGATTCTCTGAGCGGGAGGAAATGGAAAGAATTCTCGATGCGTGCGAACCAGATGGATTCCGGTCACAGGATCTGCTGCAATCATTGACAAAAAGTGTAATTTTTCTGGGACAAAAATGAAATCACCTGCCACGAACCAACAGAATATGTCTCACGAACCAAAAGGGTTGGTTCGCAGAAACTTCCTGCGTGGCATCGGAGTGAGTCTAGCATTGCCTGCGCTGGAGTCTCTTTCGCCTGCTTTCGCGAAAGGCGCTGCTGAAGCCCCGCGCCGAATGTTG
Source organism: Verrucomicrobiales bacterium (assembly GCA_022424805.1). Taxonomy (GTDB): domain Bacteria; phylum Verrucomicrobiota; class Verrucomicrobiia; order Verrucomicrobiales; family DEV007; genus Arctic95D-9. The sequence goes on along the minus strand of JAKMGR010000359.1, from coordinate 785 downwards.
CTCATCTCGAACAATCTCGGCGTCCTGCCATGGCCGTTTTTTCCAAAGGAATCGGGAGCGGACTATGCTGCTTCACCTTACCTGAAAGCGCTGGAGGATTTTCGCAGCGACTTCTCGGTGTTCAGCGGGCTCTCTCACCCGGCGGTCGCAGGCGGGCACTCGACAGAGAATTGCTTCCTCACCGGCGCCAAAGATCCGACCGGCAGTGGCTTTCGTAATACGATCTCGCTCGATCAATTTGCGATCGAAAAGCTGGGACAGCGGACGCGGTTTCCGACCCTGAATCTGGGGGTGAATATCAACCGCGCCAACCGCAGTCTGTCCTGGACTCGCGATGGCGTTTTGCTCCCGGCTGAAGACAGTCCAGCGTCCTTGTTTCGCAAGATGTTCGTTCAGGGAAAGAAGAACGAAACGGAGCGGCGGCTCGATCAATTGAAGGAGCGCGGGAGCATTCTCGATGTGCTCAGCGATGACATGAAGGCTGTCCAGCGGAAGGCGAATCACGGCGACCGGCAGCGAGTCGACCAGTATCTCACTTCTATCCGCGAATTGGAACAACAGTTGCACAGCGCGGGCGAGTGGGAGCAAAAACCGAAGCCCACTACCGATGCTGAGCCTCCCGAAGATATTCTCGATCAAGCGCAGTTTTTCCCCAAGTTTGAACTGATGCTTCGCATGGCGCAACTCGCGTTGGAGAGCGATTCCACTAGAATCGTAACGCTGATGGTCGACGGCTTCGCGACACCAGTTTTCGAAATCAGCGAGTCGGAGAAATCGCTCAACGG
>JAKMGR010000341.1 GCA_022424805.1 Verrucomicrobiales bacterium | reverse complement strand
ACCGAAAACTCGTCATCGACGGATTACGGAACCGTTTTGGAATTGACGATCTCGAAGAGAATATCGAAGTCGAGAAGATCTTTACGCCAAAGACCTGGGAGCAGGATTTGGATATCTTCAAGGGGGCTACATTCAACCTCTCCCATTGTCTCAGCCAGATGGCCTTCAATCGTCCGCGCAACCGTTTTGAAGACCTCGACAACTGCTTCCTGGTGGGTGGTGGCACTCATCCTGGGAGCGGCCTCCCCACCATATTTGAGTCAGCAAGAATTTCGGCAAACTTGATTTCCGATGGATACGGCGTTGCCTATCCAACTCGTGAGGCCGCTGCTGTATGAAGCAATTTACCCCGAAAGGATCCGACGTAGTTGTCGTTGGCGCGGGCCTCGGAGGTCTCTCAGCCGCCATCTCACTTCGAGCGAAGGGCTACAACGTCACCTTGGTGGAAAAAAACGATCAGGTCGGGGGCAAACTGAACGAGCGTTTCCGCGAGGGTTTCTCCTTTGATCTGGGGCCTTCTATTTTCACTCTGCCTCACATTTTTCGTGATCTTTTCCGGCGGGCCGGGAAAGAGATGGAAGACTATCTCACGTTGGAAAGAGTGACTCCTCACTGGAGAAACTTCTTCGAAGATGGTCTCACTCTCGATCTGTATGAGGAACCAGAGTTGATGCAGCAGGAGATGGCAAAGCTGCCCGGAGATGTGGATCGGAACTGGAATGAACTCCAGCAATTTCTCACCTATGCCCGGGGCCAGTATCATCTCATCGATGAAGGATATCTTCGTCGGGGGCTGGATACCTTGTGGGAAATGTTGAGGCACTATGGTCTGATGCAGTTTGGTGCGCGCTTTGATTACAAAAATACGATGGCCGAGGGGATAGCTCAGTATCTGACTGACTCTCATCTCCGCGAGATTTTCGAGTATTTTATCAAGTACGTAGGCTCGTCCGCTAAGGACGCACCCAGCTACATGAACATGATGCCAATTATCCAGTATGATTACGGTCTTTGGTACGTGAAGGGTGGGCTCTATGAACTGGCAAAAGCCTTGCAGAAAGTTCTGGAGGAACTTGGCATCGAACTTCGGCTTGGAGTTGAGACAAAACAGATCGAGCGAGCATCGAATGGGCGTGAAGTGAGTCAGGTAATACTCGCTGACGGGGAAGTTATCGCAGCAGATTTTGTCGTCTGCAATATGGAAGCCATTCCTGCTTATCGATACTTGCTAGGCGAGTCCGAGTCATTTCTCGCGAAATTGGAAAAGCGTTTTGCGCCAGCGTGCTCTGGACTTGTCGCTCACGTCGGGACGAATCGAGTGTATGATCAACTCGCTCACCACAACTTCTTTTACTCAGCGAACCAGGATGATCATTTCAATTCTGTTTTTCAGAAAGGGAAGCTACCGGAAGATCCAACGATTTATCTGGTCGCACCGACAAGAACCGACTCTTCGAAAGCTCCCGAGGGATGCGACAATCTGAAAATTCTCCCCCACGTTCCTCCGATCGATCCTGACAACCCCCTCACGGAGCAGGACTACCATGAGTTTAAAGATCGGGTCTTCACCAAGTTGGAGCGAATGGGGCTCACGGATCTGAGAAAGCATATTGTTGTCGAGGATACCTTAACCCCGATCGACATTGAAAGAATGTATCGCTCCAATCGAGGTTCGATTTATGGGGTGGTGAGCGACTGGAAGAAAAACAAGGGGTTCAAACTTCCCAAGCAGTCATCGAAATACCGGAACCTCTTTTTCACCGGTGGCAGTATCAATCCCGGTGGCGGAATGCCGATGGCGGTTTTGTGTGGACAGAAATTGGCTGATCGAGTGGCTGATGCAAAATAAGCTGAGAGAAGCATGGTCTGGCCTTTATCTCTTCCCATAGCGCTCGCGGCATGCAGTTGGGTGGTTTCATGGTTTGCCTTTTTTCGTCTTCGCAGTGTCCGGCGGGTAGGCGGGAGCAAAGTGAAGAAGCCCGCAACTATCAGTGTTGTTATTCCTGCTCGGAATGAAGAAGCAAATCTGGCGAATCTCATCCCGAGCCTGAATGCGCAATCTCGCTCCTTTTTGGAGATCATCGTCGTGGACGATCAATCGGAAGACGGGACCGCATCTGTAGCCCGGGAACTCGGCGCAACAGTGATATCTGGGAAACCGCTGCCAGCAGGGTGGAACGGGAAACCGTGGGCGCTAAAGCAGGGGAGTGATGCCGCAAAAGGGGCTTGGCTCCTATTTCTCGATGCAGATACCGTCGCGTTGCCTGATCTGCACGAAGAACTTGCTCGGCTGGCAGAAGTTGAGGGCACTGCCTTCTCTATCGGGCCATACCATCGAATCGAAAAGCCCTACGAGAACCTGTCCGCTTTTTTCCACCTGACGATGAACGTTGGAACAAACGCCTTTGGCTTGCGTGGAAGTGATGCGGAGAGAGTTGAATTTGTCGGGCAGTGTCTGTTTGTCAGGAGAGTTGACTATGACCGTGCGGGAGGTCATGAATCTGTCAAAGATGTGAACTTGGAGAATTTCCATCTCGCCGGGCATTTTCGAAAGCTGGGTCTTTCCTGCCGGACCTATCTTGGAATGGGGCTAGTCGAAATGCGAATGTATCCTGACGGTTACGATTCGTTGCGGGATGGTTGGGCGAAATGGTTCTCATCCGGCG
>JAKMGR010000308.1 GCA_022424805.1 Verrucomicrobiales bacterium | reverse complement strand
CCCCTACACCGTGGAGTTCCAGCAATCCTTCACGACCAATTGCTTCTACTTCTTCCTGCTCGATCGCATGCAGGTCGACGGCACCATCACGAATCGCAGCACCGGCCAGAGCAAGAGACTTCGCTCGATACCCCAGCGCACATTCACGTAGTGCGGACTCCCCTGCTGCCGCCAGCGCAGTTGGATCCGGGTAAGCGAAAAACTCCCGTCCTCCAAAAGCATAGCCCTGACCATACCTCTGCCGAAGCGTCATCGAAATACCGCGGATGTGGGCAACCTGCTTCAGGGAGGATGTGATAAATGTCGCGAGACATTCCCAGACTGGCTGGCGCGCGACGCGAATACCGGGACAATACGCAATCGCCCGCGTCAGAACCGGGTCGTCCTGCGGAAATGTCGCGTGGATATCTGAAATCGATTGATCGAGACCAAAATATCGAGCAGCTCGATCTTCGTGCCCTGGCAAAGTCAGAACCGTCGAATCATCTTTCTGGCCGATCCAGGTCACCGGTGCATTTCCGATGCACCCTGCAAAGCCTGCAATTCCCTCATGCTCGACTTCTTCCCAATGAAACAGCTGACCGGACTTGAGGGTGACATCCAGAGAAAATGGCGGCTCGAACGGAATTTCTACCAACTGAGCCATAGCGTATGCAATTCCGCTCGATCAGGGACAAATCAGCTAGCAAAAAAAGCGAGGCTGCTCAGTTCAGCGGCGAGGTCGACTTGATTGACTATGACGCCTTCGGGAACGGTGAGACGAGCGGGCGAAAAATTCAGCAATGCAGTAACGTTCGCAGCAACAAGCGTTTCCGCTACCTCCTGCCCGGCTTTTTCCGGAACCGCAATGATCGCCATTTTGACATCGTGCTTTCTCACGTAGTCACCAAGCTTGTCAGCGGGAAAAACGGGAACCCCCATTTCCTCGGTCGTCGACTTTGCGTGCTCCGTATCTGCATCAAAGGCCGCAATGATTTCGAAGCCCTCTTTCCGGAATCCGGAATAACGAAGCAAAGCGGCGCCCAGATTACCGATGCCCACCAAAACGACCGGCTGGAGAATGTGAGAAGTCCCCATAATGCCCGAAATCGCTTCCGATAAGGTAGCGACCCCGTATCCCAATCCACGAGTGCCAACCTGCCCCACGTAACCGAGATCTTTCCGAAGCTGTGTCGGCTTGACCCCGGCTTCGCCGGCAAGGCCTTCAGACGAAACTGTATCGACGCCCTTATCCAGCAGCTTTTGCAAACATCGCTGGTAGAGAGAGAGTCGGTAAACGGTTTTTCTTGGTATATCGAGTTTTTCCACGAGTCTCGTTAATTTAGTCAAGGTTACGCCAATTTACGAGAATGGCTACGATATTTAAACGTATGAGAACGCCTATCCCTTAAGGGAAATTCATTTTTTCGAATTGAGGGAAGTGTCCGAAGCCGCCCTCAAAAATCTTCCGCCTTCCGTTCCCCCGTAGCGATCTGCCCATTGCGAACGATACAGCGCTCCAGCCGAGTTCCGCTCTCGAGGACCGCATTTTCCCAAATCGCGGACTCCGATACGACACATCCGGAACCGACTTTGGCTCCAGGTCCAACCGAACTGATATCATCGATCTTTGCGTTTGGATCAATCTCCGCAGCCGGCGATATCAAACCACCTACAGGTCGGGTGAACCCCTTACCCAGACTCGCCAAGGCATTGAGATACGATTCACGCTCCCCCAGATCGCTCCACGTTCCCGAATCCTCGACAAAGCCGCCAATCTTCTCACCCGCTTTGATAGCTTCGAGAAAGCACAACACCACCGACTCGATTTTCCCGGGGCGGACATAGCTCATGAAATCCGGCGATGCGAACCAGATTCCGGTGAATTGAAATCGGTGAGGCCATTCCGGCTGGAGCACTCCTCGCATGTCCACGATCCGTCCGCTATCAGGATCAAATCCAACTCGCAATTCTTCACCAGCGGTACGCAATATCAGTGTCACGAGATTCCCGCTCGCAAGGTGATGCTCCCAGGCAGCCCGCAGCGGCATATCCGTGAGAATATCACCGTTGTAGACAACGAAAGACAGATCTCCCGGCAGCCAGTCTCGAATGTTATCGAGCCCGCCGGCTGTATCGAGCAGCGTTGGCTCGTGGCGAAATGCGATCTCATGCCCGTGGTAGCTGCAATCAGGAAATGCCTTATCGTATTCCTCCGGGCAATGATGTGTGTTGATGAGAAATGACTCTGTCCCCAAATCCTCGATCAGATGATCGAGTGCAAACGTGATGAGTGGCCGATTCGCTACGGGAACGAGCGGCTTAGGCAGCTTTTCCGTGAGTGGGCGCAGGCGGGTTCCAAGCCCTGCCCCAAGAATGAATGCCTGTTTCGCTTCTACCATTTCCTGCCAAGCATTCCCCTATCGGTTCGGGCTTGCAAGTGAATGAGTCGAATACCTGATTCTGTTAATCCGATGACTACACCCTGTTAAGTGCGCCACCAAACAGGGTTGGCAGCTGTGTAAATCTGCGTCACAGTGAACCATGGCATACATCATCAATGGGGAAACGATCGAGGATTCGGCGATTGCAGACGAATTTGAGTCGATCAAGGATCACTACCAGAGCATGGGCGAAGTGGTCTGTTGTGATCGCGACGAGGAGTTCTGGGAATATGCGAGAACCAACGTAGTGAATCGCACTCTCCTGGAGCAAGCGTCGATCAAACGTTACGGCGAAGTTTCCGATACCGATGTGGATGCTCGTTTCGAAGAAGTGAAAGCCGAGCACGGCGGCGAACAGAATTTCTACGACAACACCGGATTCAATGCGGGTGAC
>JAKMGR010000288.1 GCA_022424805.1 Verrucomicrobiales bacterium | reverse complement strand
GGTCAGCGTTGCCTTTTCCGGATCGACCCACGAGAGCGAAGTTCGTGTGCCTCCTTTCAATAGTCGCGTCACCGCAAGAATGCGACCATCGGGCAGGCGAATCATATTCGGTCCGCCGATTCGTTCGTTCATCTGCTTCCAGGTCCACTGGTCGTAGGGGGCTTTCGACTTTCCAAGATAGGCGAGCTTGTTTCCGGCTTCGTATCGGAACAGGCATAGCGCTGAGCCATCCTCGTTGAAGAGGGTAATGTCTTCGCCCGCACCGTGGGGGAGATTGACGGTGTCGATGAGAGCTTCGTAGTTTTTGCCGTCCTCACTTTGGTAGAAACGGACGATGCGCTGATCCCGATCTCGGTCCGTCCGGTATCCCATCGAATAGGCTTTGCCGTTGTACCATTGCGCTCGCCAGAGCCAAAATCCGGGATCGCCTATCGGGTTTTCCTTGCTCCAGGTTTTTCCGTCATCTTCGGAGAACCAGGAAAAAGAGTGATAGCGAATCGGCTTTTCCGCCTGCATCCCGGCCCCGTTCAACATCAGTTTGCCGTCGGGTGCCACCGAAATTTTGGCGTCGCGTAGATCCTCAATCGGATGGGTCACGAGCGCGAGAGATTCCCAATTCTCTCCATCCTCTGAAGTGATGACTCGAAGTGATCCATCGGGAGAAACGTGTTTGCTGCCCTCGCGAAAGACGCAAAGCCATTTCCCCTTGTGAAAAAGCAGGTCAGTGAATGCGTTGTGCGGAGCCTTGTCCCAGATTCGTTGTACCGAAACCAACTTCGGCGTGGTTTCCGCAACGGCGGAGCAGAGAGGGAGAAAAACAAGCAGGGCGATTGTTCGAATGGGAACGTTCATGTCCTCGAAGGCTGCCCAAACCCTCGGGATCGGTCGATTTTTGAATCCCCGGAATCGCGTGAAATCCGGTTGACCGCGCGGCCGATCCAGCCTATCGATACCGCCCCCCTGAATCGAAGGGCACTTTCAACTCATCCGAGGAAATATCATGCGCAAACGCAGAAAGACCCAAAAGACGAATATGACACGGCCACGCAAGAGCGGCGCAGCGAGAAATCGACGTCGCCTCGAACAGCGCCGTCGTCTCGTAGCACTTGGTATGGACGAAGCAGAAGTCAACCAGCTGACTTCCCGCGAGGTCCTCACACTGCTCAAGCATCCGAAGAAAGTCGAAGCGGCGAACAGCTAGTTCCGCCTCCTTACTTTTCTATCCCTAACGATCTGGTGAGGGAGCTTTTGTCCCGAATTTTTTCCGGGCTAGCACGTAAACCGCCCTCGTGGCGGTTTCGTCATATACTTCTGTCGCGAAAAATGACTAAACTGTCATCGCGACATGGGGAGTTCATTCATGACTGGGAGGGGATGGTGTCGTCGAAAGAGAAAGCCGGCTTGGAAAAATCGGCCTCACTGGAAACGAAGAACCTGAACCCAAATCGGAACATCATGAAAATCCAAACCTTCCTCCTGCCTTTCCTCATCGGAGTAGGCACCACAACCACGACATCGGCTCAACAGCCTGATCGTCGACCCGCTGGAATTCCTCGCTCGATGGAGCGTCGCGAACATCACCCGACACCACCTCGCCAGTCTGAGCCATCGCAAGAAGAGCAGACCATGCTCGATTTTCCGCTTGAGACTCGAACCATCGACGGGGCAGGAAACAATCTCGCCAACCCAGTCTGCGGTATGGCGGAAACCGCCACACTTCGACTTGCCTCGATCGCATATGAAGACGAAACCGAAGTGCCGGATGGAGAGGTGATTGTGCGGGAAACGAATCCCTGCGAGCCGATCCTGATCGAACATGACAGACATTGAGCTTGTCACTCTTCGATTCCTTTCGTGAACTTCGGGCATGAGATTTCGATTCGCTCTTCTTTTCTTTTTCACTCCGCTCCTGTCTTTCGGTGAAGGACAGATTGGGGAGTCGCCGAAGTTTGTTCCGTCGAAAACGAATTCGGAAGAATCGTATCTCATTCAGCAATCGAAAGACGGCGTTCTCTTGCTGACGCCGAACGAAGCATTTTATCCCCAGCTCGGTCTGAAAGCAGCGGGATCAGCATCCAGCGAAGACTTTCGCGATCTCAATGGCGGGAATCAGTTCGCTCACATCGAAGGTTGGGATGAAGGGGAAGAAGCCGAGTGGGGTGTCTTGTTTGCCGGGGCTGGTAAATTTGAAGCAGCTTTGGAGGCAAGTGGAGGGCGTTTTTCTCTGGTGGTTGGTGATGCTCCGCCGAAGCGCTTGTCAGGGCAGGCAACGGAGTTCGAGGTGAGCGAAGCCGGCCCGGTTTCGATTCGCCTGCGAGGCGAAGATTCCGGAGGCAAGGTCGAAGCGGTGCGTTTGTCAGGTCCAGCGGTAGAAGGTGCCGCCGTCATTCGCAAGCGCTGGCGTCCGGCTGCAGCGCATACGAAATTCTCGAGTTCCCGAGGTCCAGACAAGGTGCGTCTCTGGATTATGGAGATGGATGCGGTCCCGGGTGATCTCGCTTTCTACAGTCCGATCACGACACCTTTTGGCTACTATGGGCCGACCTGGAAAGCCGATGGAACGGTGAACTCTGGATTTAATTTTTCGCTGTGGTCATTCGGTAGAGGGAAGCCGGAACCGCCGGTTGAGCAGTTGTCTCATCTCATCGCGATCGGAAATCCCAATGCGAGCTTCGGCGGGTTTGATCACGAAGGCACCGGGGTGAAAATTCGCGACTGGGAACCTCTCGAAGGTCGCCAGGGGCAACGTCAGGCGCTGGCTCTGCGCGTTGAGCCGGGGGAAAAATACGATACCTATCACTCCTACTTTTTCGCCACCGATGATAAGCGCTGGCGACTTTTTGGTTCGGGAAAGAAGGGGAACAATGGCATGCGGATTGAGATTGTGTGGGGCGGGAGTTTTGTCGAAGTTCCCGGGCCTCGTCCTGTCCAGCGGACGGGACTCTACGAGCGGACGATGCGATACCGGGGC
>JAKMGR010000245.1 GCA_022424805.1 Verrucomicrobiales bacterium | reverse complement strand
GGTCAGGAATGTATTGAACTGCTCGATCTGGTAGGTCTCCAGTGTAACGAGATGAGCAATCGTTTCCTCGTCGTTCCCGTGGTGCGACATGCTGTGATATGACTTGTCAATTCCGAGATGCTGGGGGAGGAAGCATCCGCCGATTTCCAGGGTCGCAACGCGGGTTGAATCAGTCTGCAAGGCAAGAGCGGTTAGCTCGTAGAGCATCGGCAGATCCTCGACCGTATTCGTATTGGAGGGCTTCTCGAAAGGCGCTTTTGGCTTGGGCTCGTTCGCCCATTTTTTGCGTGCCTGGAGCCGTTTTTCGACATCGCGTATTGATGAGAAATACTCGTCGAGCTTTTCTTTGTCCTCACGATTGACGTGTTTGGAAAGTCGGTTCGCACCCTCCAAGACAGAATCGAGAATCGAATCCTGAAGATGATTCTCGGTGGATCGTTGCGACTTGCGTTCGGGAGAGTCGTCGACAAAGAGCTTTTCAAAAAGATCAGCTGGCCCTGTGATCGGGGGGACGCGAATCCCAGAACGAGTCCACGCAATCTGACAGCCGCCATGGATGCCGCCTTCGGATCCTACCGTGAGAGAGGGAAATCTCGTCTCCACTCCCACCTCATCAGCGATGAATTGATCAATCGTGACGTTTCCATCGGCGCGGTTCTTTGCCTCGGAATGCAAGACGCCGGAAAGAAAAGAATGCACCGCGAAGTGTCCGCCTTTGACTCCGTGATCGAGTCCACGGTAAAGCGTCATGTTCTTGCGATTCTCGCTCAGGGGTTTGAGGAGCGTCGTCTCTTCATACCCCTTGCCAGTCGTTTCGGGGAATATGCTCTTTTGCTGAAACCCGAGCAGGTTGCCGATGGCAACAAATCGTTGGGCTCCGATGCCTGCCCCACGAGTGGCCTGCACTGCCGAATTTCCCCCTGTTGATTTGGCAAGAAGGGAGGGCAGTCCGGGCAGAGCCAGGCTCGCCCCGACCGTTTTCAGCATGAAGCGACGACGATTGATGGAATTTTCCATGACCTAAGGTCGTATTCTCCTACCCGAGCGCAAGTAATGTCGGGGTCCGCTTTGACGTGTCGTCCATTTTCCTGTAGCGTCAATTCCATGGTTTTACGTGCATTTCCATTCGTCCTGATTTTCAGCATTTTTTCTCTCCTTTTGGCAGGGGCAAAAGATGATCGTCTCGTCCTCCTCGGAGCTTCTTACGGCAAGAATGTTCTCGCGATTTGTGAGGCGGACGGAACGGTTTTGTGGAGGCACGATACTGCTGGTCCGCAAAAGGGACATGCCGGGCATCACGACGTGCATTTGCTGCCCAGCGGCAATCTTCTATTCCATGACTCCTGGGTGAAGACCCAGGAAATCACGCTCGATGAGGAAGTTGTCTGGAGTTACGACAGCTCACAGAAAGGTGGCAACAAGGGCAGGAAAGTGGATGTGCACGCCTTTGCCCGACTCGATAATGGAAATACGGTCATCGTGGAGAGTGGGGTAGGACGAATCATCCATGTCAATCCTTCCGGCAAGATCGTGAAGAAAATTCCGCTCGGAGAAGGTGGGCGAAAGAAGACGCGTCTCATGCGCATCCTCGACAACGGTAATTATCTCGCCTGCGCCGAAAATCCCGGCGTTGTAACCGAATACGACGGGGAAGGAAATATCGTCTGGGAATATGAAATCGGCACTCGCGTCTATGGCGCGGTCCGACTTAAAAACGGGAACACCATGATCTGCTCCGGCAGCGGCAACAGCGTCGTCGAAGTCTCTCCAGACAAGGAAGTGGTCTGGAAGGTCGAAAAGACAGTTCCCGGTACGGAGATTCAGCTCGGGTGGATGACCACCCTGCAGGAGTTGCCTAATGGAAACATCGTCGTCGGCAACTGCCACGCCGGAGAAGGGCAGCCGCAGATTTTCGAAATCACGAAAGATAAAAGAGTCGTCTGGGAATTCGACGAGTGGGATCTCGTCGGAAACGGACTCGCCTGCTGGCAGATTCTCGAAGGGGAGCAAGCGAAGCTGGTGCGGGAGAAGTTGGCGAAGTGATCAGCTCCCTGACCTTACCCTGTTTGGTCTTTAGTCCCCATCCTCCACAATCCCTGCCATCGCTTTCTCCAATTCGGCATATCCATCCAGCGCTTCCCCGTCGAGATCCGCCTTTTTCATGGGACGTTTTTCCGATGGGTCGGCCTGCATGTCGTAGAACACTCCGTTGCCATACAGCTTCCATTCCAGGGAGCGAATTGCCTTTTTCCCCCGATGCTCAATGAAGATCCAGGGGCGGTCTTTTTCGCGGGGCTTTCCAAAGAGAAGGGGAGCAAAGCTGATCCCATCGCGCGTGATCCCGTCGGAATCAGCTCCAGACAGTTCGGTGAAGGTGGGTAACAAATCCGTCAGGTCGACCATTTCCTTCACGGTGCGGCCGGCTTCAATCGTTCCGGGCCAATTGGCAATGAGAGGAACGCGTGTTCCGGTATCGTCGAGTTTTCCTTTTCCTCCGGGAACGACTTCGCCGTTTCGAACAGAAACCACGTTAGAGCGAACCATCTTGCCGTTGTTGTCGACGGTCAGGTAGCTCTTTCCGGCCGTTCCATTGTCGGTTGTGAAAATAACGAGTGTGTCTTCCCGAATGCCCATGCGCTCGAGGTGAAAGATGAGTCGTCCGACCATATCGTCCATCGCCGCTGCCATTT
>JAKMGR010000241.1 GCA_022424805.1 Verrucomicrobiales bacterium | reverse complement strand
TCCTTGGTGCGCCCGGCGCCCAGCCCCGGAAAGTGACGTGCACTCTGCCATCGGCTGTGCGCTCACTCACCTGCCCATCGACGGGACAGCCATAGTGCTTTCCATCCAAGATTCCATCCCAGATGACGGTTCTGTCCTTGCTACTATCTGTTAGGCGAACCCACCCTGAGACAGCACTGAACTCTGTCGCGCCAAGCTTCCGCAGCTTTTGAGCGATCCACGACTCAACCGAAGGATGATCGCCTTCGGCTGGTGCTTTGACCGGCAGAATTACTTTCACATAAACGGCACTACTCTCAGATGCTTGGAGTCCCGGGACTGAGCGTAACTCCTCCTGAGATGCAATGGGTGAGACAACCAAGAAGGACGTTAGAGCATATGTAGGAACGATTTTCATGAGAGTTCTAAATTCCTTCAAAAGTGACACGCAGCACGAACGTTTCCAAGATTCTGGTTATTTTTTGAGCAAATGGTATTTATTAGTATCGCCCTAAAAATTGTATCACGGAGAATATCCGCACCGCATCGTGTCCCGCATCGCCCAGTTGGGCAAGGATATTCTGATCATCCCTGCCTCTATCAAGGGTGTTTCGCCACTCCCAAAAAAGTATGACTGTTCATGCTGATATCAGACCTCAACCGACACGGTCCCGGGCGGGAAAACGGATTACTTTCACTCATTGAACCTTGCTCAATCCGGCTTAGTTTCTGGGCTCTGAAAACAACCGCATGAGCGTTCCGCCAACACCTTCTAAAGATTTTATCCGTGAACTCATCGACGAGGATCTTTCCTCGGGAAAACACGACGGCACGGTGACTCGCTTTCCTCCCGAGCCCAATGGCTATCTCCACATCGGACACGCGAAATCCATCTGTCTGAACTTCGGCATTGCCGAGGAATACGGCGGCCGCTGCCACCTCCGCTTCGACGACACGAACCCTACTAAGGAAGATGTCGAATACGTCGATTCGATCAAAGAGGACATCAAGTGGCTCGGTTTTGATTGGGGCGACCACATCTACTTTGCTTCCGACTACTTTGAGAAACTCCACGAGTGGGCCATTCACCTCATCGAGGAGGGGAAGGCCTATGTCGATGATCAGAATGCGGAAGAGATTCGCAAAGGCCGCGGCGATCTCCAGAACCCTGGCGTAGACAGCCCGTATCGCGATCGCCTCGTCGAGGAAAATATTGACCTGTTCCGCCGCATGAAAGAGGGCGAATTCGGTGATGGGGAAAAGGTCCTTCGGGCCCGCATCGACATGGCGCATCCGAATCTGAATATGCGCGACCCGGTGATCTACCGCATCGTCCATGCCGAGCACCATCGCACCGGTGATACGTGGTGCATTTACCCGATGTATGATTTCACCCACGGGCAGAGCGATGCGCTGGAGTATATCACCCACTCGCTTTGCACCCTTGAGTTTGAGAATCACCGTCCGCTCTATGACTGGTTTCTCGATAACCTCCCCGTCCCCTCTCGTCCGCGCCAGATCGAGTTCGGTCGCCTGAACCTGAACTACACGGTTATGAGCAAGCGCAAGCTGCTCCAGCTCGTCGATGAAGGAATGGTTTCGGGCTGGGACGATCCCCGAATGCCCACGATTTCGGGCATCCGCCGTCGTGGATATCCTGCTGAGGCGATTCGCGAATTCTGCAAGACAATCGGAATCACCAAGTTCAAGGGAACCAACGACATTTCACTTCTCGAAAGTGCGGTTCGCGATGTGCTCAACCGCGATGCGAATCGCTACATGGCTGTGCTCAATCCGATCAAGCTCGTGATCACGAACTATCCGGAAGACAAAGAGGAAGAGTTTGATGCGGTCATTAATCCCGAGCAGCCTGAGTTGGGAACGAGAAAGGTCCCCTTTTCCCGCGAGCTCTACATCGAGCGCGACGACTTCATGGAGGATCCGCCGAAGAAATTCTTCCGCCTCGCTCCAGGTAAGGAAGTTCGCTTTCGCTCCGCTTACTTCATTCGCTGCGATGAAGTGGTGAAAGATGATGACGGAAACATCGTCGAGCTGCGATGTACCTACGATCCTGAAACGCGCGGAGGACAGAACCCGCCGGACGGCCGCAAGGTCAAAGCGACGATTCACTGGGTAAGCGCGAAGCACGCTGTCGACGCGGAAGTTCGAGTCTACGATAGACTCTTCGCAAACGAGAGCCCGGATAGCGGGGAAGGAAACTTCCTTGATCACTTGAATCAGGACTCGCTTGCCGTTCTGGAAAATGCCAAATTGGAACCCAATCTCGCTGGGCTGGAAACCGAAACGACGGTTCAGTTCGAGCGGCTTGGCTACTTCTGCGTTGATTCCGATAGCGAAGAGGACAAACTCGTTTTTAACCGGACTGTCCCGCTCCGCGATTCCTGGGCGAAGGCTCAGAAGAAAAACTAATTTCGATTACCTCATGAAAAATACACTTCTCACTCTCGCGGCAGTCTTTGGGCTGCTCGGCTCCCTGCTTGTTCAAGCTGATGAATCAGGCAAGTCGCTCTTCAATGGCAAAGACCTAACCGGTTGGAAAGCTCCGGAAGGTAACATCTGGTGGATTGTTGAAGACGGAATCCTCAAGGTCCGAAGCGGCCCCGACCAGAAAGGTTCGATTCTCTGGAGCGAAGAGGAATTTACCGACTTTGCCGTCACTCTCGATTTCAAATTTGGGGAAGGCATCATCGATTCAGGCGTTCATGTGAAATCGCAGGATCAGATTCAGATCGGTATTTCCGGTTCCCTGAAGCGCGACATGACTGCTTCCCCCTACATTCCGGGCAAAGGCTATCCTGTCGAGGCAGAAGGCGTGAAAGAGCTTCTGAAAATGGATGAATGGAACACCCTAAAGATCGAGGTAAAAGGCATGACATACACCAGCTATCTCAATGGCAAAAAGGTGATGACCTACACCAGCGAATCTGGCAAAGAAAAAGGCCCTATCGGCCTGCAGCTACACGGAAAACGCGATATGTCGATCGACTTCCGAAACATCAAGGTGGTGGGACTCAAGTAAGACAGTTTCTACCAGAAAGTGTTGGCAGACCCTGAACTCTCTTTCTATCTCGAAAAAGCCCCAATGGATGGACTCTTTCGGATGCAAAAGGTTTCCCTCTCCACTGCCACTAGCGGACCCATCACATACAGCGGCCGCCCTCTTGGCAAGGTTCACCGCGGAATGGCGTTCAGCGAACGCGAGTTCGGCCGCGCTTCACTGAAAACCTCATTAAAATGCTGAAAGAGGATGGCGTAGCGGATAAAGGCGGTTGCCAGATCCTCAGTCACGTCAATCTCCATGCAGATGAAATCACCAACTATTCCGTAGTAGCGCCCGAGTAATTGCGATTTCCGTAATTTTGCCCTGCCCTATCGAATCTTTTCGAAAGGGCAGGGGCTGAAGAGAAAGACTAGAAAGGACGGAGGTACTTTTTCTCCGCGTGAGTGCGCTTGCCTTGCTTGTAGCGTCCGTGCTGATTGAAGCGGACGTCACCATCACGCACATGATGGCCTTCATGCTGGCAGCTGGTAGTGGTAGCAACGATCAGTGGGCTGGTAACAGCAGCAATGATCAAAAGGATGAGTGTCTTGGATTTCATAGCGATTTTTTAGTAGTAGTTTGTTCTCCCCATAGCCAGGAAGAAGCTTGTTCGCCCCACTCACCGGCTCGCAACCGCGGCTTCCTTCCATTAGGCTGGCAGGTTCCGAGAGAGCGGCCTGAAGAGTGGAGATGATAGTCTGACGCTTAACCTCTTCGAATTATTCATGCCAATCCACACAAACCTCGGCCCCGAGCTTCAGCGCCCCATCCCATATGACTATCGCGATTATCCCGCTGAGCCCGGTGTGGCGGCGCAGCATTCCAGCGCGGATTGAGTCTTCTCATATCAAAGAGGTAATCACCTAAATACTCCCACTGAAACAGGATAACATGTCGCTTGCCCTTGGGGTCTCTCCACTTCGGCCTACGATCTCCCATGAGACCTGCTCCAGCGACGGCTGCGACATATTCAGAGGTGAGCATCATCTCACGTCTCGCCCTGCCAGCATTCCTTGAGCATAAAAAAGGTCGGAGGAATTTCTCCTCCGACCTTTTTGAAATTGCTGTAGCAAGCTACCAGATCAAATTGCCACTGGCTTGCCGGTCTCGGCAGCTTCATAGACAGAGTCGATGATCTGCATGAGGGCAAGGCCCTGCTCTGCAGTGTTGAGAGCAGGGGCAGTTCCCTCGATCGCTTCAATGAAATTTGCAGCAGAGTTGATACGGCCCATGTCTTCGCACTCTTCGACCTGGATCGTCCTGTCGACGGACTGACCGTCTTCCTGAACGTAGAGCTCGCAGGTGTCGATTGCTGTGGCGTCATCGCCATCACTTCCGAAAAGACGCTCCACTTTTCCACCGGCATCTACGCCCTGGAAAACGACGGATACTTCCTCGCGCTTAACCATTTCGGCCCAGGACATCTGGAAACTGAGAGTCTGGCCGGTTTCAAACATCACAAAACCGTGCGCAGCAGATTCCACATCAGTCACTCCATCTTCCCGGTCGGGGATCCCCCAGGGGCCCTTGAAGTCTTTGTTCGTGATGTGATCATCAAAAGTTCCGCCCATGACGTAGCTCGGCTTGGGGTTGCCCATAAAAAACATGGCCAGATCCAGCATATGGAGCAGGTCGATGACCGGACCCCCTCCAGAGAGAGCTTTCGTCGTGAACCAGCCACCGAATCCCGGAATTCCCGTGCGTCGGCACCACTTAGCTTGCGCGGAATTGATCTTTCCAACGACACCATCATTGATCAGCTTCATCATCTCACGCGACTCAGGACGAGCGCGGTTGTTAAAGTTGAACATGAGCTGCTTTCCAGCAGCATCGCGAGCGGCAATCATTTCGTCCACCTCAGCAGCATTGATTGCCGGAGGCTTTTCGCAAAACACGTGCTTTCCAGCCTGAAGAGCCTGGATCGCAAGAGGAGCGTGGAACTTGTTGGGAACAATGATGGAAACCGCGTCGATGTCAGATGCCAGCATTTCAGCGACATCACCAAATAC
>JAKMGR010000237.1 GCA_022424805.1 Verrucomicrobiales bacterium | reverse complement strand
CTACCGGGAGATCCTTTCAGGCGACGTCGATCCCGCAGACTTCTGTTGGTCGGCCGCTTCGATGCGCCGCCATTTTGAGAGCCGCGCCGCGATTGCAGCCGAAGACCGCGACCAACTTCTCAACTCTCTTTCCGCACTCGCTTCCGGTACAGAGGCACCCGGGCTTTTTACTGGATCAACACGGCCGAATCCAATTATCGCCTGGCAGTTCACTGGTCAGGGTTCGCAGTATGAGGGAATGGGTCGCGCGATCTACGACAACGAGCCAGTCTTCAAAAAAGTCCTCGATGACTGCTCCGCCGAACTTGCCCAGCATCGTGATGGTGATCTCATCCAGGTGATGTTTGAAGATGGCGAGGCCCTCGGGGATACCTTCTGGACTCAGCCTGCTCTTTTTGCTTTTCACCTCGCTCTTGCCGAGCTGATGAAAAGTCGTGGCTGTCAGCCCGATCTCGTTTTCGGACACAGTCTTGGCCAGTATGCTGCCGCCGTTGTCGCGGGAATGCTTGATTGGAAGGACGGAATTCGCCTCATCCACGAGCGCGCTCGCCTCACCGGAAGTCTCCCGGCAGGAGGAGCGATGGCTGCAGTCTTTTCCAAAGCCGAAGAAGTGGATTCATTTGTCGCTGTTCATGAAGGTTTGTCTATCGCCGCCCACAACGGATCGCACACCGTTATAAGCGGGCCGGGAGAAAAAGTGGATGCTGCCATTGCGGATTTTGGGAAAGAAGAAATCCGATGCAAACGCCTCGATACTTCTCACGCCTTCCACTCGTCTCTGCTCGATCCTATCCTTGACGAATTTACGGCCGTCGCTGACTCGATCACTTACCACGCCGCCAGGATTCCTCTCGTTTGCAATGTGTCAGGGCAGTCGCTCGCTCCCGACTTTATTCCGAACGGAACCTATTGGCGCAATCAACTCCGCGAACCGGTCCGGTTCGAAGGAAGCATTCAGCACCTTTCCGAACACCGTTGCGACCTCATCGTCGAACTAGGGCCGCAAGCCTTTCTTACCGGAATGGCGGCTGCCTGCTGGAGTGGTGCACCCGAAACGCTCATTTCGACCATTGCGAGGGAAGGTAACGACAGGA
The DNA here is from genome assembly GCA_022424805.1 of Verrucomicrobiales bacterium. Classification (GTDB taxonomy): domain Bacteria; phylum Verrucomicrobiota; class Verrucomicrobiia; order Verrucomicrobiales; family DEV007; genus Arctic95D-9. The sequence goes on along the minus strand of JAKMGR010000237.1, from coordinate 2,349 downwards.
CCTTGTTCAATGAGGCCACCGCGAAGTTGTTTCAGCTCGGAGCGAGCCTCGACTTTGATGCCATTCTCAACCCCGATGGGACCCGCAAACGAGTTCCTCTTCCCACCTACCCCTTTCAACGCAAGCGCCACTGGGGACCGGAACGGCCGGGCTTGCAACGGGTCCAGCGACTGACCCAGAATCCCATTCTCGGGGAGAAACACGAACTTGCAGGAGTCACGAACGAGTCACGGTTTGAGTCCTACATCGATCCTGACAAGCAGCATTGGCTCGGAGATCACCGTGTTTTCGAAGACGTTCTCTTCCCGGGCGCTGGCTATGTAGAAATGGCCGTTGCGGCAACGGGCGGTGGCAAGGTGCTGGAAAATCTCAGCTTTGAAATGCCACTCATGGTTTCCGGCCCTACCGCGATGCAGACCGTCGTGCGTGGAGGTGATCAGGGGGCTCTCGAAATTTATTCCCACGAAGGGCCAGGCCACCCGTGGGTGCGCAATGTTTCTGCCACGATCGGTAGCGGAGAAAGAAAGCCGGCTGGAAAAGTGTCTCGTTCTGAAATTGAAGCCAACTGCCAAGAGACAGCTGACCCTGCTGCATTCTATCAGATGTTTGCTTCGCTCGGGATCCACTACGGAACCGAGTTCCAAACGATTCGCTCCCTCCGGCATAACGACTCCGAAGTACTCGCCCGCCTCGAGCTAGCCAGCGATCACCGGGGCTATTTCCTGCCACCCATGCTCCTCGACGGCGCATTCCAATGTCTCGCCGTGGGTCTGTTGCGAGATGCCAACTCCTCGCTCTTCCTTCCCGTCGGAATTGAGTCCTACGAAAACTATTCCTCTACCGCTATTGGAACACTTTCCGGTGGCCTCTGGTGCCACGGCAAATGGCACGAAACCGAGGGCGATATGCGGACCGCCGATCTCACTCTCTTCGATGACGCCGGGAGGGTTGTCGTTCGCCTCGAAAAGCTCAAAGTCCGCGCAGTCAACCGGACTGCTCTTCGGCAAATGACCGGCTCTGGCAGTGATCGTCTTCTCTACGACATCCAGTGGCGCGAGGGCGAACTCCCACCATTGAACAATCGCTTCAGCCAATGGCTGGTCGTCAGTGAAACCTCCGAGTGGAACGAAACGATTTGCGCCTCACTGACGGAAAAGGGGCAACATGCCATTTCTGTAGTTCTCGATGACAAGCTGGAACTGCGCGACAAGGCCGCAACCGTGGCTGCTGGCGACTACGATCAGTGGCTGGAGTTGCTGATACACTACTTTCCGGAAGAGGGCTCCGGGCAGGTGAACGGAATCATCTGGAACACAGGCGATGCACCGGACCATTCCATTCTTGAAGGTCCTGACACATACACCCAACGCCACTGCGAAGGCATTCTTGAATTTCTAAAAGCAATCCGCAATCGTCACATCGAATGGCTCGACCGGGGTTTTCAAATTGTTACAGGCAGCGCCGCCGCGTTTCTTCCCGATGACAACATCCGTGCCGAGTCCGCACAGTTCTGGGGCTTTGGTAGGGTTGTCATTAACGAGAATCCTCCCTTGCGCGGTCGGGTCATCGACAATCAGAGCACGGAAGAGAATACCGAATCGCTCGTGGAGATTTTTCTCACCGAAACCCGTGAGAGCCAAATGGGTCTGCGTGGAGATACCATTTACTTTCCCCGACTCATTCCCTCAAAAGCCCCCGTTGTCGAAGCAGGGCTTCCCGTTACGGAAGATGCCACCTACCTCATCACCGGGGGACTTGGCATGCTGGGTCGTCGGGGGGCGGAATGGCTTGGATCAAAGGGTGCCAAGGATGTCGTTCTCGTTTCCCGCCGCGAGCCAACTGACTCGACGAAAGAAATTATCGCGGAGATCGAAGAAACGGGATGTCGCATCCACGTCATGCTGGGCGACATCAGCGAGCATGAGAGTCTCAAGAACATCATTGATCGCATCGACAAGGAGTTACCTCCGCTAAAAGGCGTCCTCCACGCCGCAGGAGTTCTCGAGGATGGTCTGCTCTTCGAGCAAACCTGGGAGCGTTTTGAGAAAGTGCTCAACCCGAAGAAACGCGGAGCAGCATCGCTTCACGAACTGACAAAAGACAAGGAACTCGATTTCTTTGTCCTCTATTCCTCCGCCGCATCGGTCCTCGGATCTCCCGGGCAGGCAAACTACGCATGTGGAAATGGCTATCTCGACGGCCTTGCTCACCAGAGAAAGCAGGAGGGTCTTCCAGCGCAAAGCGTCAACTTCGGCCCGTGGACGGAAGGAATGGCTGCGACCGACAATGTCATCAAGGCAATGGAACTGCAGGGCATCACTCCCCTTGCTGCCGACGAAGCCCACGAAG
>JAKMGR010000211.1 GCA_022424805.1 Verrucomicrobiales bacterium | reverse complement strand
ATGGGAGTCGATGCGAATCGCATCGAAGAAGCCCGTCGACGGTGCCGGATTCGCGACGCCCGAAGGCCGCATCGATTACTCTCACGATCTCATTATGGACGAGACGATGAAGTGGGTGAAAAAGCAGGCGGAAACCGAGGCCCCGTTTTTTCTCTATCTCGCTCTCACCATCCCCCACGCCAATAACGAAGGAACCCGCGGAACCGGTGACGGGCAGGATGTTCCCGACTACGGCATCTACGAGTCGAAAGACTGGACCAATCCCAATAAAGGCCAGGCAGCAATGATCACGCGAATGGATCGCGACATCGGAAAACTCGTCGATCTGCTCGCCGAAAAAGGAATCGCCAATGACACGCTCGTTTTCTTCACTTCCGACAACGGGCACCACAAGGAAGGCGGGAACGATCCAGAATTTTTCGACGCCAATGGCCCTCTCCGCGGAATGAAGCGTGACCTCACCGAGGGCGGAATTCGAGTGCCCACGGTCGCCTATTGGCCCAATACCACTCCCGCCGGTGTAGAAGAAGATCACATTGCCAGCTTTGTCGACTGGATGGCGACGGCATGCGATCTCGCCGGTGTTGAAACACCAAAAGACACACAATCATTGAGCTTCGCCCCGACGCTTCTCGGCTCACCCGAAAAGCAAAAGCAGCCCGAGTATCTCTACTGGGAATTCTACGAAAGAGGCAGCAAGCAGGCCGTCCGATTCGGCGACTGGAAAGCGATTCGCAAACCCATGTTCGACGGAAAGATGGAACTCTACAATCTGGCTGACGACATCGGAGAGGAAAACGACCTCTCCGCCGCCGAGCCCGAGCTGGTGAAGAAAGCGGAGAGTTTTATGGAAAAAGCCCACGTGCCGAATCCGATGTGGAAGATTCGGAAGTGACCAGCTTTCACTCGTGTTTACGTTCTGCCGCCGCAAGCTCGCGCCAGTTTCCCATCAGAACATAGACAGGTTCCATTCCAAGAATCTCGCGCAGTTGCTGGGCAACGTATTTGCTTTTGCCGCATTCGGCGGTGTCGCAATAGACAATGACAGGATTGGCCATTTCGGTCTGGAGCCGATCCATGTTCTGGAACATCAAATCGCCCCACTCGGCAGCGTTCAGGAGAATGGCGTCGGGGAGGTGGCCCTCCTCGAATTTTTTCCGGGAACGGGCATCCACCCAAAGAACTTTCTGTTCGGTGGCGAGTGCATCAGCTTCTTCCGGGGTGATCTGCCAACGCAGTTCCTCGGGGCTCGCCACGCGATACCAGGCCGGCGCCTTAGGGTGGAGAAAAACGGATAGAATCGCCGCGATCAGCGAAATGATCACGATGGCAACGGTTTGAGAAGCTGTCGTGTTGAGCTTCATTCGTTTACTGGATCGCAAAGTAGGCAAGCGGACGGGAGTAGTTCTCGATCTCGCAATCGGTTTCAATACGAACGATTCCGAGAAGGCTGTTCTCGGTGGATTCCGGAGTGAGCTTGAGATCGTAGGCTTTTCCCTTTTCGAGAGTAATGATTTCGCAGGTGACCTCCTTACGTTTGCTTTCGGCGCTCAGCACGTGGATTGGCTCGTCTCGCAGGACACGAAATTGCACGATCTTGGATTCGGGAGCTTCACCGATTTTCCAGTTCGTCATCGGTTTTTCGATCTTGTATATTTCACGTGTCTCAATGCGCGTCGTGAGGAAAACGGGCCGCTGCTGTTGGTCGGTGAACACGTTGATTTTACGCTCGGACTTTCCGTGGAGCTTTTCGGTATCGAAGACGCCGGTAATGACGGCGGTTTCTCCTGCCGGGATCGGGTTTTTGTCGATTGTGACCGAGAGGCATTCGCAGGTGCTCGCCAGCTTTTCAATCTCCAAAGGTTTATCCGCCTTGTTCTGCACATCGAAATAGACTTCGACGATTTTTTGCCCGGCATCGGCTTCGTATGCCTGGAAGATGGGTCGGAAAACGAGATCCCCGATCCGATCAACCGGCTTGATAATGCGAACTCGAGAATCCCCTTCTTCGACCTTGGCAACGGGCTGGTCCTCTGTCACCGCTGCCGAACTCTCGGTGGCCGGGAACCACTGGTAAATCATGAAGTAGATGATGACCCCGGTC
>JAKMGR010000206.1 GCA_022424805.1 Verrucomicrobiales bacterium | reverse complement strand
ATAATGAACTGACAGGACTCGGATTTCACCACGCCGGTTATCATCGCAGTCATGGACAGCTCATGGATGGAAGCGGCGCCTTCACTGTTCATCGCGCCGATCATTGGCTCTTCGAAGGCACCAATTTGAAAGCAGGCGCGGAATTTGGAGGCAAGGACACGATCGTTGGCTACGAATGTGATGGATGCGAAATCGAATGGCGCGACGGCCTCCCTTTTCCGACGGGGAAAGACGGCACGCCGGAAAACTTTACGATTCTTGCGACAGCGCCGGCAAAGTGGGCGCCCGGAGACAGTGCCTGGTATGAGAAGTGGCCGGGACCGGACCACTCGGGAAATGCGGTTCTAGGGCTCTATACCACAAAGGGTGGGGGAACCGTTGTCACGGCAGGAACAACCGATTGGGCTCACGGACTCAAAGGAAACGACCCAGCCGTCGTAGCGATCACGCGCAACATTCTCGACAAGCTCGGCAAGTAAGACCGCAACAACGCGACTTTGCGCTTGCGGGGCCCTGACAGCGTCGCGACCGTAACGACGCATGTCGCGTTTTCAGCTCAGTTCCGAATTTGAACCCAAGGGGGATCAGACGCAGGCGATTGCCAAGCTGTCGAAATCGCTTCTCGCTGGAAATGAACACCAGACTTTGCTTGGGGTCACCGGATCGGGAAAGACCTTCACCGTAGCGAACCTGATCACGGAGCTGGGCAAGCCGACGCTGATCATGTCGCACAACAAGACGCTCGCGGCGCAGCTCTACAGCGAGTTCAAGAGCTTCTTCCCGAACAACGCGGTTGAGTATTTTGTCTCCTACTTCGATTACTACCAGCCGGAGGCCTACATTCCGCGCACCGATACCTACATTGAGAAAGATTCTTCGATCAATGACGAGATCGAACGACTTCGTCTTTCTTCGATGAGTTCGCTGCTGACGCGAAAAGACGTTATCGTCGTTGCAAGTGTGTCCTGCATCTACGGCCTCGGTTCTCCCGATGATTACAAGGACATGATGATCCCGGTAAAGGTCGGTCAGGATCTCGATCGGGATGATTTTCTCAAAGCCCTCGTCTCGATTCTCTACGAGCGAAACGACATCGAATTTGGTCGAGGAAAATTCCGAGTCCGTGGCGATGTCGTCGAAGTTTTCCCGGCCTACCTCGATGACGAGGGCATTCGCGTCGAGTTTTTCGGAGATGAAATTGATCGCATCACGCTTTTTGATCCGCTCACGGGAAACAGTCGCCATCAACTCGACGATGTGACCTTCTACCCGGCAAAGCAGTTCGTGACGCCGAAGGACAAGATGGCGCGAGCGATCAAAGATATCCGTGCCGAGCTAACGGAGCGCATTGAGCATTTCGAAAAGAACCAGCAATACCTTGAGGCCCAACGTATCAAGCAGCGGACCGAATACGACATCGAGATGATGCAGGAAATGGGGTTTTGTCAGGGAATTGAGAACTATTCCCGTCATCTCACCGGTCGTCCTGCCGGAGCCAAGCCGGGAACATTGATCGATTTCTTTCCCGATGACTTCTTCACGGTTATTGATGAGTCCCACGTCAGCATTCCCCAGATCGGTGGAATGTATGAGGGGGATCGCTCACGGAAAACGACCTTGGTCGATTTTGGATTCCGCCTCCCCAGTGCGCTCGACAACCGCCCCCTCAAGTTCGACGAATACATGGGCGCGACGGGCCAGCGACTTTACGTCAGCGCGACGCCTGCCAAATTCGAAATCCAGAATTCGACAGCGGGCCGCAAAGGATACATTCCCCACAAGCGAAAGAGGATTGGCGAAGAGGAACTCGTCCCTGAGCGACTACCCCGCATTTCTGGAAGCAAGCAGCCCATCGAGAAATTCGACCCCACGAAAAAAGGTGCGGACCTCATCGTTGAACAGATCATTCGCCCGACCGGATTGCTCGATCCGACCCTGACTTTGCGCCCGCTCAAGGGCCAGATTGATGAAACGATCGAGCTTTGCCAGCAGCGCATTGAGAAAAACGAGCGCGTCCTCGTCACAACACTCACGAAGCGGACGGCCGAGGATCTCACCGACTACCTCCGCAACGTCGGACTGCGAGTTCGCTACATTCACGCTGACGTCGATGCGATTGAGCGGGTTGAGATCCTGCGCAGCTTGAGAGCAGCCGAATTTGATATCCTTGTCGGAATCAACCTGCTTCGCGAAGGACTCGACCTCCCCGAGGTCAGCCTTGTATGCATACTCGATGCCGATAAAGAGGGATTTCTCCGTAGCGAGACGAGTTTGATTCAGACGGTCGGTCGTGCTGCTCGTCACGTGAATGGCGAAGCGGTTCTGTTTGCAGATCAGGTGACCGATTCGATTCAAAGCCTGATTTCCATTACCGAATACCGCCGTCGCGTGCAGCAGGAGTACAACGAAGAGCATGGCATCACGCCTACGACCGTTGTCCGTAGCGACCAGGAAACACTCCGCGTTTTTCAGAGAGGAAAAGAAGTCGAGCAATCCCTCGTTGCCGAATCAGGTGAAGACATCGATACCCTCGCCGTCATTCGCGAGCTGGAAGAAGAAATGCAGGAAGCTGCACAAAAGCTCGAGTTTGAACGCGCTGCATTGATTCGAGACCAGATCAACAAGCTGAAGAAAGAGAGTGGGGAGGCTCCCCTCAAGATGAAGCGAAAGAAGGTGAAGTACTAGTGCCCAGTCTCAATTGACAATTCAGCAATCGTCGGAAAACGCGATCATCAATATCAGTGGGGAACACTGGGAAGAATGGATCGAAGGGGATGGGCTGAAACTTTTGACGCCTTCCGAAAATCCCCAGACTTTCATCCGCGTTCACTCAGACAAACCAATCCACCTGCCGGCAAATCTTTCCCTCCAACAGGTAACCTCCAATAAAGCTTCCAAGCCCTGTCCGCGGAATTGCCCGTGGACAGGGCTTTTTCGTGTCCGTATCATTCTGCCGTGAACTACGACGAATCCATCGACTGGCTTTACAGCACGCAGAATTTCGGCATCAAATTGGGACTGGAAAATACGAAGCGTCTCCTCGGCGAGTTTTCCCTTCTTCCGCTGCCGGAGGGAATGAAAGTCATTCATGTCGCTGGAACCAACGGCAAAGGCTCGGTTTGCTCCTTTGCCGAGCGCATCCTGCGAGATGCCGGCGTGACCACTGGGCTCTTCACTTCTCCGCATCTCGTCACCTTCCGCGAGAGAATACGCGTCTGTGGGGAAATGATTCCAGAGGCCGACGTCGCTCGCATTCTCACTGAAATTCGCGAGCATCTTGCGGATTGGGAAGCGCATCCGACCTTTTTCGAAATCAGCCTTGCTCTGGCGATGCAGCATTTTCAGGAGAAAAACTGTGAAGTTGCCATTCTCGAAACCGGAATGGGCGGGCGGCTCGACTCGACCAACGCGATTCCGGCCAATGTCAGCGTCATCACTCCCAT
>JAKMGR010000183.1 GCA_022424805.1 Verrucomicrobiales bacterium | reverse complement strand
AATGAAGGTGTTGCCCTTTGTGGGATTTTCTTCGGTTGTCGTTCCGGTGATAGCGTCTCCTTCGACTTTCCAGAATTTGGGATCGCCATCCCAGCCCTGGAGTGACTTTCCATCGAAGAGATGCTTCCAGTTGGCAGGGTCCTCGGCTAAAGCAGGGGCGAGTATTCCGATGATCGCGATGCTGTTTATGAGTAGGGGCAGGTTGTTCATGGTGACTGGGGAGCTTTTTGATTAGGAGTCTGATGAAGGGAATCAGGAATGCGCTTCGCTTTCACGAATGGAACACGAATTCTCGTGAATTGATCTACGAATTGGTGGCCAATTTCCCTTGTCGATCCGAGGTTAATCCTTGATCACAGGTTTCTTCGGCTTGCGCTTGTCCCACCAGCCGCCTCTTGGCACGTAGTCAGCATTCATGAACTGAGCGTGTTGCTTTTCTCTCTGGGGATTGCCCTGAGTCGCCACCTTTTTCCGGTCGGCCTGATCTTTTTCGGCGTCGTAGCTGGAATTATCGGAGGGGAAGCTTGCGCCGACTTCGGACTGCCATTTCTTGAGGGCGGCTTCCATGCGGGCGACGATTTTGGGGTTGTCTTTCGCGAGATCCTTTTCTTCTCCAATGTCAGAGCGGACGCCGTAGAGTTCGTTCCGATCGTCTTCGAAGTAGTGAATCAGTTTCCACTCATCGGTCATCATGATAGCGGATGGCTCGCCTCCCTGGTTTCCATAGTGAGGGTAATGCCAGAAGAGCGGGCGCTTTTGGAGTTCTTCACCTTTCAAGGCCGGAACAAGGCTGACGCCGTCTAGATGCTGATCGGGACGGAGAGGCAGTCCGGCGATGTCCAGAATCGTAGGATAGAAATCCATCCCCGTTGCGAGTGTCTCGGTGGTGGTGCCTGCATCAGTCGTTCCTGGCCAGGCGATGTAGTAAGGCTGGCGGATTCCGCCTTCCCACTGTCGCCCTTTTCCACCGCGCATCGGAAGACAGGCTGTAGCGAATCCATCACCAGATGAAACGCCTCCGTTGTCGGAGGTGAAAATGACGACCGTGTTTTCGCGCACACCTGCGTCATCGATCGCATCAAGAACGATACCGACCGCGTCATCGAGCGCAGCCATCATGCCTGCGTAGATGGGATGGTCCTGGATCTGACGCACTTCCTTGGTTCGGTCGAATTGGAAACGGGAATCCGTGCGATCCGTCAGTCCCATCTTCTCTGCCTTGGCCTGGAATTTCTTGAAGCGATCTTCCGAGCAGTGAATCGGACCGTGCACGGAGTAGAAAGAAAGCATCGCAAAGAAGGGTTCTTTCGACTTGGCTTTCTCGCGGACAAAGTTGGCGGTTTCCCTGCCCAACCGAATGGGCAGCTCGGCGCCGGGTTCGTCATCGGAGAGCTTGGAATTGTTGTAGGGAGAGTGATAGCCGCCAGGGGGAGTTCCCCAGTGAAACCCGCCTTTGTTGATTTCGTATCCCTGGTCTTCCGGAGTAAAGCCATCAGCTCCGAGGTGCCATTTTCCGGCGAAGAAAGTTTTGTATCCACCCTCCTGCAGTGCTTCTGCAAGTGTGACTTCGTCGAGAGCCAGTTCGGAATTATAGTTCGCCGGGAGCAGTTTTGTATTTCGTTTCCACTGCTCTGGCTGATTGTTCCCCTTCACCGAAATGTAGTCGGTGATGCCAACCCGAGCTGGCGTTTTACCCGTCTGGATGGCTGCACGAGAAGGACTGCAAACCTGACAGGCCGAGTAGCCTCGCTCGAATCGCAGGCTGCGCTTGCCGAGCGCGTCGATATTCGGGGTTTCGTAGAATTTGCTTCCTTCGATGCTCATGTCCTCCTTGCCGAGATCGTCAACGAGGATGAAAACGAAGTTGGGCTTGGTGTCGGCTGATGCAATCGCGGTAAATGCGATAAGCAGGGGAAGCAGCAGGGTATTACGGACGGTGTTTTCCATAAGTTAGTTTTGTAATGTGATTCGTAACGCAGCGGCAGTCTACTTCCCGTAAACCTTGCTTGCCGAATTTCCACCGGCCATGAGGTAGGCCATAAGGTCGCGCAGTTCTTCGGGATTCAGCCCGTTGATCAGGCCGGGGGGCATCTGGGAAACGGGCAGTTGCTTGGTTTCGACTACTTCGTCAGCATCGACGACAGTGGGTTCTGCGGTGTGATCGGGCGGGTAGATGGAAACTTGGTCACCGCTTTCGACGACGAGGCCGGTTTTGGAGCTTCCGTCATTCAGTTTCACTTCGAACATTCCGTACTGATCGGAAATGTCACTGCTTGGGTCAATGATCGCGCTGAGCACATACTGATCGTCAAACTTGGTGGGAATACTCGTCAGGTCCGGACCAATGTCTCCACCAAGCCCTGCAAGACGGTGGCAAGCTCCGCAACTCGTCGTGAAGAAAAGGCTGCGTCCACGCTCGAAGTCCGCCTGTCGGTAGTTCCTATGCTTCATCGCTTCCTCCTGAGTCCAGGCTCGGCCCGGCCCCTCGATGGGCTGTAGTTCGAAGTTGGGAACGGGATTGAAATTTTCGCCGGAAATATCAGCGAGCTTGGCGCGCTGATCGTTGCTCATGGATCCGAGATGCAGATCGCGAATATTGGCAAGAAAGCCGGGGAAGCTCGCTCCGCCAGCACCCTTTGATGCTTCGTTGAGCAGTTCGATGATCGAGCGGCGGCGATCCAATGTCCAGCCCTTGCGAGCGTTCGCAAGCATCATGGCGTAGTAGACTTCCCGGCTCGGTGGCGAGTTGTCGAGAAATCGCTTCACGGTGCCTCCGTAACCGGGATTGCGAGCAGCGATTTCGGTCCAGTCGGGGACTTCGGGTGCGCCTCGGTTCTCGATCAGGGCAATTGCTTTTTCGACGACGGTCGGGGATTGGAGATAGGTGAGAACGCGAATGAGTTCCGTATTGGTGTCAGGGTCGTTAGAGGGGAACTGAGGATCCAGTTTTGCGATCACTGACTCGCGCATTGCCTGATCAGGATTCCAGAATCGAATGAAGGTGAGGGCATAGGCTCTGAGGAGGCCAAGTTTCTGGCGCTTTGTCAGGGAGCCGAAATCAACTCTGTTGAGCTTTGTGATCAATTTCTTCTGAAGCTCACTAGTCTTCTCAGCTTTACTCTCGCTGCCGACAGCAATGCGTGCAAGAGCTACGGCTCCGGAGATAATGGCCTGCGAATTTTCCTCTGCAAAGAGTCGGTCAGACCAGACCTGATGGGGCTGTGATTCGATAGCGACGCGCGCGGCATGGCGAAGATAGACGTCGCCAGAGGAAAGGTGAGGCCAGGCGGCGTTGATCGCTTTTCCATTTTCCACTCCGTGAAAAGCTTCGAGAGAGCGGGCTAGCTTTCGTTCTTTCGTTGGCACAAGCTGTGCTGCTTTTTCTGTCTTAGCCGATCCCGTATAGCGAACGCGATACATTGCTGACTGCGTTCCACGACCACCGATGAGAAAGTAAAGATTCCCGTCTTCGCCAATGATACCGTCAGTCACGGGGAGGGGGATTCCGGCGACGAACACTTCCTTGTCAGCTTTGTAACCAGCACCTTCCTGCTGAGGGTGGATGGCCCAGATCGTCCCGAAGGTCCAATCCAAGGCGTAGAGTGCTCGCTGGTATTTCTCAGGGAACTTGGCTTCGGTGCCGGATAGAAAACCAGTTGGCGAGCCCGGGCCAATCTCAACGACAGGGGGGAGGCTGTCTTCGTAGTAGGCTGGCCATTTGCCGGTGCCACTTCTCCAGCCGTGATCAGATCCACTGACGACGAAATTGATGCGGGTGGGGCGATACCAGTAGTTGCCCATGTCCCATTCCATGTCCGCATCGTAGGCGAAGAGATCGCCGGCAGAGTTGAGCGTGGCATCGTATTCGTTTCGAAATCCGATCGCGATGAGGTCGTGCGTTTTCTTTTTGGGATCGTATTTCGAAATCCAACCGCCCGGGGCAAGCCTGCCCCGTGCGTGGCCTCGGGCATCCCACATCCGTGGCAGGAGATGGTCCTCTGACCACGTTTTGACGCGGACTCGTTCGGTTGCTTCGTCTGGAGGAATGTTGGCGTGGTTTCCCCCGACTACGTAGAGTTGTTTGCCGGTTTCGTCGACGAGGACAGCGTGGTTTCCGTGCTCGCCTCCTCCGGTTTCAGATGGTTGTTTTTCCACGAGGTCCAGTGTGCCGTCTCCATTGGAATCACTGATGCGGAAAAGGTGTCCTGCGTTGCGATGGAACCAGAGACTGTCGAATGCCCAGACGAGGCCCTGTGCCCCGGACAAGGGTTTGCCGGAATCTGGTTCTTTCAGGGATAGTTTCTTTGCCTCAACACCGCCCTCGCTTACGGTGAGGTGAAAGAGCCCTTTGTCACCCTGGTCGCAGGCGTAAAAACCGCCGGGTGCTTTGCAGAGTGAAACCCACGAGCCCTGCTCGTCTTTTGGCACGGTGTAAAGAAGCTCGGCGGCGAAGTCGTCAGCGATCGTGAGCTGGTCCGTTCCGGCAGGTTGCTTGCTCTTCGTATTTCCTTTCGGACCCTCTTTGCCAGGAATGCCCCAGGGCGCCATGCCAAATGCGCCAAAGGTTTTTAATTTTTCATTCCAGCTGGAATCGTCCAATCCTAACTTGTTCCAGCCGGTGAG
>JAKMGR010000173.1 GCA_022424805.1 Verrucomicrobiales bacterium | reverse complement strand
AGGCACGGTCGAGGATGTGATGGCGGCCGCAAAGCCCAACAACGACAACACCTTATCGGAGCAGGAAAAAAACCACCTCTGTTACGCGCACCTCTACCTCGCTCTCTATTTCGAAGCGATGGGGGATGATGAAAAGATGAAAGAGCACATTCGCAAGGCGGCTGTGGACTACGAGATGGACCACTATATGGGTAAATGCGCGCAGGTTCACGCGAAGTTGCGTGGTGTTGAGTAAAGACTCTTGATCTCGTTCTTACTCTTGATCTTCCTTCCTGCGAATGCCTTTGCTTGGTCCGTTTACGCAAGAGGTAAGATCAAGATCAAGATTAGGAGCAAGATCAAGGTTAGGAGCAAGATCAAGGTTAGGAGCAAGATTAAGATTGAGGAGCTTTGCTCCTCGCAGACGCCGGACCCGTATATCTTTCCAGTAAACTCTTTCTCCGGACTGCCAGCCCTTGCCTCCGTGGACCTGCAGCCCTATGGATCCGGTCAAGCCCACGACCTCCTTGGCTTTTTCGGGGTCAAACTTGGCATGCTTCGTTTTTGAAGCATCGAAGCGGCAGACTTTGAAATCATTGACCCAGGTTTCGATGATAGGCAGGTGACCGCCCGTTACACGAATCTTCAAGCGGTTCCAACCATCGGCTATCCAGACTTTCAGAAATTCTTCCGGCGTGCAGCTTTCTTCATAGACACCTTCTTCGAGATTCTCGGGGCGTGAGTCGGGAACCATGGAGAGGGCTGGTTTGTCAGGATCAATCCGGGAAAACATGAAGGGGCGAAAGGCAACGCTGTAGGGCTTCGTTTCGAGGCGAAGGTGGGCGATGTTTCCGTTGTCGTGATGATCGACGTAGATCTGCCAGCCCTGACCTCGTTCATCAGTTCTCACAAAGACACCACTGTCAGGACCCCAGTCGGGACGCAGGGAAAGTTCGAGTTCGAATTCAGAAAATTTCTCATCGCTCAGCAGCAAGCCTCCATTTCCCGATCCGGGCGGGTCCTGTTCACCAAAGAGCAGTCCGTCCTCCGTGACGCCCCAGTTTCCGCCCGTGCCATGCTGGCCCTTCTCATGTTGTTTGTGCCAGCCAGCGAGGCTTTTCCCGTCGAATAGAGATTGTGATGAAGTTGTTTCTTCTTCTTCAGCGGCAATTGGGTTGAGCACGAGTGTGGCGAGCTGTACTGTTATCGCGAGTGGGGGAAAGGGAAGTTTGATCATGGGCGGGGAAGTCCGTTCTGCAGGTAGATGCAGTTAAATCAAACAGGGTTGAGTCATCCACCCAACAGGGGCAGGTCATGCATGCAACCCTGTCAGGTGCGCATGATGGGAGTCACCATTCCGCTGCTGTCGGCGAACCGTTCGAGCTTGGCGCCCATGGCTTGGGCCTGGGTCAGCCAGAGATTGGCGAGAGGAGTGCCGTCAGAGAGATGGTGATGACCCTGAGGCTTAATCACTCCACCACCGCGGCCGGCAACAATAATTGGGAGATCGCTGTATTGGTGGGTCGCTCCGTCACCGAGTCCGGAGCCGTAGGTGAAAATGGTATTGTCGAGCAGGGTTGAGCCATCCTTCTCACGGATCGAAGCCATCTTGTCGATCAGGTAGACATATTGCTCCATATGAAAGCGGTCAACCTCCTGGAGTTGCTCGATAAACTTGTCCTGATTGTGAGACATCTTGTGATGGCTCATTGGTTTGTCGAAGAGACCATCGAAGGTGAATGGTGTATCCCACCGCTCGGGTCCTACCATGAAAGTGGCGATGCGGGTGAGGCCGGTCTGCAGGGCGACGACCATGAGGTCTCCCATGAGGCGGATGTATTCCCCGCGCGGGAGACGCGCTGCCGCAGGCTCCTCCACGGAAATGGTAGTGAGCTCGCTGCGCATTTTCTCGAGCCGCTCCATCTGCAGTTCAATCGTGCGGATTGACTCGTAGTATTCGCCGAATTTTTCTCGATCTCTTGCCCCGAGCTGCTTCTCTAGCACTTTGGCATCTTCGAGAACGAGATCAGTGATATTCTGGTAGGCTTCCACCTCCTGCGTGCCGAAGAGCCTTTGGTAAGCTTTCCGTGGATCCCGCATTGAAGGAGCAACGTGGTCGGTGCCATACCAAGAGATGTTATCGAAAAAGATCGATTCCTTGTTGTCCTGATGGCTGTTGCAACTGAATTCAAGAGTCCGAAACGGGGTCTCGCGACCGACCTGATCGGCAATCACCTGATCGAGAGTTCGATCGAGTGGGTAGGGAGATTCCTTCACCGAGTAGGGCGTCGCGCTCGATAGGAAGCAGGAACCGCACTGGGCGTGGACATCTGTGCCTTCCTGGTAAGCCCGGCCCATGCCTGTGAGCAGAGTGACGTGCTCTTTTACGGCTTGCAAAGGTTCGAGAGTCGGTGTCGTCGGGAGACCGTGTCGACCGATTGCGATTTCCTCGCGCCCTTTAATAGCTACCTGGTTACTGGAAAATTTTGGGATGGCTGTGTGTCCCTCGCCTGGGAAAAACCCACGCCTTACGACGCCAATCGGAACGTAGAAAATCGCGAGTCGAGTTGCAGGTGTGACCGATGCCGCACTGAGGCTCTCGAGGAAGGGCAGGCTCAGTGAGGTACCTCCGATTCCACGGAGAAATGATCGACGGGAGTGGGACTTCATTCTGTAGACGATACGGGATTCGATTTGGCAAGGAAAGGTCGACTTTTTACGAGTTCGCGGAGGATGGTATGAAACGCGAAATCTTCGGGCGAGCTTTGGAATACGATTTTCTCAACCGCGGCAGCGTCTGCGGGAGCGATCTCTCTTCCAAGTGCGAAAGAAAGAAGATGTTCTGTCAGGGCTCTGACAAAGAGTTCTTTCTCTGAGAGAATCGCGTCTTTGAAAGCGACGGGATTGTCGAACTCATGTTTTCGAAAAAGAACCCCCGAGGAATCTACCTTGCGACCGTTTTCATACTCATCGCGCCAGATTCCGGTAGGACCGTAGTTTTCGAGGGCAAAGCCAAACGGATCTATCTTGGCATGGCACCCCTTGCAACTTTCGTGCTTACGGTGCGCGTCGAGGCGCTCGCGCAGGGTCATGTTTTCCTGTCCTGAATCGGGCTTTTCAGGAAGTGGCGGGATGTCGGCAGGTGGAGGCTCCGGTGGATCGTTGAAAATGACGGAAGTCAGCCAGGCTCCGCGCGTGATGGGCTGGGTGCGTGTCGCGTTGGATGTCATTGTCATGACGGCCGCGTTCGTGATGACACCGCCTTCCCGCCGGTCGGTCAGAGCGACTCGATCGAAAGGGATCGTGGTGGGTGGCGTTTTGCTTCCTCGTTTCCCCGTGGCATACCAGCTCTTCAGCAAGTCGCTTCGGTAGCTGAAATCAGGATCGATGAGATCTAGGACAGGACGATTTTCAATAAGAACGGTTTCAAAGAGAAGCAGCGGCTCCAGCATCATGTGCATACTGGCCCGATACTTGGCGAAGTAGAATTCGGGATGTGTTTTCGGGTCGGGCACTGCAGTAATGATGTGTTCTATCTGCAGCCACTGGACGGGAAAGCTGTCGCAAAATCGTTTCAGCTTTTTGTCGTCAAGCATTCGTTCCAGCTGAGAGGTTAGAATGGCCTCATTGCTGAGCTTTCCGTCGATGGCGGCATCGAGCAATTCCTGATCGGGGATGCTTCCCCAGAGAAAAAATGAAAGTCGGGATGCTAGTTCGAGATCGTTGATGACCTCACCGGCTCTCTGACTGGCTCCGTCGTAGAGGTAAAGAAAACGGGGCGAGGCAATCGCAGCAGAGGCAGCCGCTTTCATCGCGTCGTCTGGGTTTGATCCATCTGCGATCCGAGTAAGGACGTGGGCTTTGTAACGTTCGAGTGTTGGTTCGTCGATAGGGGTGCGAAAGGCACGTGTCAGGAAGGTTCGCAGGCGACCCTCAATCTCGCTCTCGAGGAATTTATCACCTCCCGGATCGGTCGCTACTGCGAAAAAACTCTTCCAGATGCCGACTGTTTTTTCATTGAAGTCCGGGCTCTCCAATATCGAGCGGCTTAGAGTGAGAAACGATTCCAGGAGCAGAGGTGACAGGGAAAGGTGATCCCCGCGGTTGTCAAATCCATGTTCGGCCCTGAGGTCCTGGGGGAACGCGGCGACTCCGGCAAGTCGTGGTTCGATGAGCTGCGATTTCCCGAGAGGGCGGCTGCCGACTTTTACCTGGTCCGGCATTTTCCCAGTGGCAGGCTCAAAGTAGCTTCCATGCTCCCGCAGCATTTTTTCGGGAAGGGTGAAAACCTGGACATTGAGCTGAAACAGATCCTTTACCGCATTGCTGTATTGAAAGCGATTCATACGACGGATCGGAGCTTGCGGAACCGCATTCGGATCGGCGCTCGCTTCGTGTAGCAGCTTTCGCAGGACGGGGGCGAGTTTGATTCTCTGTGTCGCAGTGGGCTGCGGCTCGTCCTCTGGTGGCATCTCCTCGTATTCGATCGCATCGAGGACTTCTTCGAGAAGTTCGGCATCCGCCTGCAAGGATTTTAGGTCAGTGATTTCAAGGAGATTTACCTTGCCCTTCACCTTGCCCTTCTCGCCGTGACAGCGAATGCAGTGCTCTTGAAATAGTGGCTGAATTTGATCCGAAAACACATCTTGCGCCACGCCGAAGTCGGAGCATGGGAGAAGGAGTAAAAGGGCCGCGAAGACTTTCTGATTCACGCCGGAAAGATGCGGGTAACGAGTCGAGATGTCGAGTATTACTGACGGCGTAATTGGGGGATTCACGAGGATCTTAGAGTGCTTTGGCATTGCGTGCGGATTTGATAAATGAAAAGATGCAGGCAATGAATCGCCGTAAGTTTTTTGCCGCCACCGGATCCGTTTTGGGAAGCGGTTTGATCACTGGAATCGCTCATGCGGACAGCAAACCCGTTCGGGAACGCAATCCAATCGGGGTGTCTTCCTATTCTTTCTGGGCATTCCACAGGGAAGAGTATCGACCTCTCGAGGTTTGTCTGGATCACGCAGCGCGAATGGGATTCGATGGGCTCGAAATTCTTCAGCGCCAACTTGTTTCCACCGACAATGCAGCCCTGCAGAAAATCAAACGACATGCTTTTCTGGCAGGGGTTCCGCTGATGGGGTATTCGACACACCAGGGATTTCTTTCTCCTGACGCAGAGAAGAGGCAGAGAAATATCGACCACACCATTGATTGTCTCGAACAGTCCTACCGGCTTGGAATTCCGACGATGCGGGTGAATTCAGGGACATGGGGAACTTCGAAAAATTTCAACGAACTGATGGCCAACCGCGGTGCGGAGAAACCGATCGAAGGCTACAACGAGGAGGATGCCTACAAGTGGACCATCGCAGCCTATGAAGTTCTCGCACGCGAAGCCGAGAAGCGAGGCGTCGTAATGGGGCTGGAAAACCACTGGGGACTCGGTCGAACGCCTGAGGGGGTGAAGCGGGTCGTCGATGCTGTGAATTCTCCCTGGCTTGAAGTCACTCTCGATACGGGGAATTTTCTCGAGGATCCCTACGATAGGCTGGAGCAGCTCGCGCCACAAACCGTTCTGCTCCAGGCGAAAACCTATTTCGGCGGCGGACGTTGGTATGAGCTCGATCTCGACTACGGGCGTATTGCGAAGATTCTTCACACGGCCGGATTTAGTGGCTGGGTGTCACTGGAGTTCGAGGGGAACGCAGATCCTCTGGAGGGGATTCCGAAATCGCTGGCGATGTTGCGGGAGCACTTTTAAAAGTAAACTGACTAGCCAACTGCTTCCCGGATCACTTCTCCGTGCTCGACCAGGTAGAGTGGACGTCCGGTCGAGTCGGTGAGTTGCGCCGCTTTCGGATCGATCCCGAGATTGTGGTAAAGGGTCGCCATGACGTCCTGGTAGTGAACAGGGCGTTCAATTGCCTCGCCGGCGAGCTTGTCCGTCGCGCCAATGACCTGGCCGCCATTCATCCCGCCTCCGGCGAGAATGCCCATGGCAACCTTGGGAAGATGGTCGCGGCCTCCGTTCAGGTTTACCTTTGGAGTGCGACCGAATTCGCCCCAGGCGACTACGGTGACGTCGTCGAGCATTCCACGCTCCTTGAGATCGGTAATCAGTGCCCAGAGAGCATGATCAAAAATGGGGCCGAGTTGGGCCATGCGTGCGTTGTTGTTTCGATGAGTGTCGAAATCGCTGATCGAGACACTGACGACTCGAACCCCCGCCTCAATCAGTCGTCGCGCCATCAGCAATTTGCGGGCAGCCATCGGGCCTTCTGCAGTGACGGCGGCCAGCTCGCGAACTTTCATTTTCGGCGTGTAGCGTTCGACGATGCGAGGATCCTCTTTTGATAAATTCATTGCATTGGCGAGCCGACCCGATGTGATGATGTTCATGGCCTGGCGAGTAAACTCATCCATCGCCTCGATCTGCTCGCTGCCTCGATCCAGTTCGCGCTTGAGTGTATCGAGATTTTGCAGCAGGTCTGCCCGCTCTTCGAGCCGCCCCATGGTTAACCCTTTGGCGAGCCCCATCTGGATGCCTTTGCCGTTCACCCCGAGACGATTTAGTTCTCCCTTCATTGCCGCCTCAAGTTCACGCGGAAACATCTGCGAAATATCCGGTCGGAAAGGCTGGTAGACGGGCCCAAGA
>JAKMGR010000165.1 GCA_022424805.1 Verrucomicrobiales bacterium | reverse complement strand
CCATAGAAAAGACCGAACCTGCTTCAGCTGTCGAATAAATCGTGGGGGTATTTGAAAGATCAGAACGTAGTCGCGATCAGCAGAACAAGCTAGGTATGAAGGGCGGAGTAACACTCGCGATTGAAACCTCGTGTGACGAGACCGCAGTTGCTTTCGTCAGTGCCGACGGATCAATCCTCTGCAGTGAGGTTGCGTCGCAAATCGAACTCCATTCACCCTACGGGGGTGTTGTCCCAGAGCTCGCTTCGCGGAATCACAGCGTTGACCTGCACCCTCTCATAGATCATACCATAGCGCGGGCCGAAGTCACCTGGTCGGAGATCGAAGCCGTGGGGGCCACGTCCGGCCCTGGACTTGCCAGCTCGCTTCTGATTGGAGATACCACCGCAAAAGCGATCGCAGTCGCTCTCGGCCGACCGTTTTATTCCATCAATCACATGGAGGGTCACCTGCTCTCCCCCTTCATCGGATATAACTCGATCCCGCCGCACCTCGCTTTGATTGTCAGTGGTGGTCATACTCTTCTGGTTCGAGTAGCGGGTGTCGGAGACTACGAAGTCATCGGATCCACCAGGGATGATGCCGCAGGAGAAGCCTTCGACAAAGTAGGGAAAATGCTCGGACTCCCCTACCCTGGCGGCCCCGAAATCTCAAGACGCGCAGCCTATGGAAATCCAGATGCATATGAGTTCCCCCGAAGTATGATCGATAGCGGTGATTTCGCTTTCAGCTTCAGCGGTCTGAAAACATCTGCTCTCTACCTTCTTCAAAAACTCGGCGAAAATCCTTCGGAAGCTGTCATCAACGACGTATGCGCCTCCTTTCAGGAAGCCATTGTCGAAGTCCTCGTAGGAAAAGCGATCTCTGCAGCAACGCAATTCTCCAACCAGCTCATTGCCGTCAGCGGCGGCGTCAGTTGCAATCCGAAGCTACGGGAATGCATCACCAGTGCTGCAGAAAAAAGCGGAATCGAAGTGAAGCTCGCTTTGCCCGACTATTCGACAGACAACGCGGCCATGATCGCCTTTGCTACATGGCAACGAAGCCAGGCTGGCATAGCGAGTTCCAGCCTCGCCACCGATATCAATCCAAACCTCAGCCTTGCCAAAACAAAATAGATTCCATCGACACGATCGCGCGCAGCAGAGACCAAGGATTGCATTGCACTCACCCTCGCAAATTGATACCTTACTCATTCAAAACTCATTTCCAAAAATTTCATGACAGAAGAAACCTCAGATAAAAAATCGAAAGTCAGCCGCCGCAAGTTTGTGGCTGGTGCCGCTACCGCAGGGGCTGCTGCATCCGCACTCCCAGTCGAAATTTCCGCACAGGTCGCAGGAAGCGATCAGATCAAGATCGGAATGGTTGGCGTCGGAGGCCGAAACTCCGGAGCTATCGTGCAAAACCTCTCTGCGAACGACAGCGCGCAACTCGTCGCTGTTGCCGATGCGTTTCAGGATAAGATCGACGGAACCGGACCTCGTGGAAAAGGGCTCCCTGTGATCCGCAAGCAACTCGAAAGCCAGGGCAAAGAAAAACAGTTCGATGTTCCAGCCAGCCGACAGTATGCAGGATTTGATGCCTACAAGGCAGTGATCGATCAGGTCGACCTCGTCTGTATCGCGACTCCTCCAGGATTCCGCCCTATTCACTTTGACTACGCCATCCAGCAGAACAAACACGTTTTCATGGAGAAGCCGGTTTGCGTTGACGCAAAAGGCTTCAACCAGGTCATCGACGCCGCGAAACGTGCCGACCAGCAAAACCGAAAGGTTGTCGTCGGTCTCCAACGTCACTACGAAGATTCCTACCTAACTGCTTTCAAGAAAGTTCACGAAGAAGGTCTCATCGGTGAGATCATTGCCGGTTACGCCTGGTGGAATACACGCCGCCCCTGGATCGTTTCGCGCCAACCCGGCTGGACCGAAATGGAATACCAAATGCGCAACTGGTATCACTTCAACTGGCTTTGCGGAGACCACATCGCTGAGCAGCACGTTCACAACATCGATGTCATCAACTGGTTTGTGAGCGGAGATTCCGTCGCCGGGGGCAATCCGATTTCCGGATATGGATTCGGTGGCCGTGCCGGATCCGAGCCCGCTTCCGTGGGAGAAATTTTCGACCATCACACCGTCGAATATCGCTATGGTCCAGAGCACAACAACGTCGTTATGGCGAGCCAGTGCCGCCACCTTCCCGGCTGCGACAACCGCGTTGCCGAGGAAATTCACGGTTCCGAGGGTATCCTCTACCTCGAAGGCAATAAAACTCGCATCACTGATCCTAGTGGGAAAGAATTGAAGTGGCAATATCGCGCACCACGCACGCCGGTTTCACCCTATCAAACGGAGCACAACGAGCTTTTCCGCCACATTCAAGAGGACAGGCCGCTCAATAACGCCTACTACGGAGCGAAGAGTTCCTTCACTTCTGTCCTCGGTCGTCTCGCTACGTACAGTGGAAAAGTCGTCGACTGGGACAAAGCGGTCGAGTCCGACTTCTCCATCATGCCGGACGAGTTTGACTTCAATGCTGAGGCTCCCGTCAAGCCTGATGCCAACGGCGACTACGCCATTGCTGTCCCCGGACAATGGAAGCTTCCATGGGATAAGGCCGCTCCCGCTGAGGAGAAGAAGGGCAAAGACAAGAAAAAGGCCTGATTCTAACAAGACCTACCAGCTCTCAAGAAAGCCCCGTCCGAAAGGTCGGGGCTTTTTTATTCGAGCAACTTGAGCATCTCGCTTTTCGTCAATCCGGCGTCCCCGGCTTCGCTCAGCAATGCCTCGGTCATTTCTCGCTTCCGATTTTGCAAGGCGAGAATCTTTTCCTCTACCGTCCCGCGCGTGATCAGTTTGTAGCTCGTCACAACATTCGCCTGGCCGATTCGATGAGCTCGATCCGTCGCCTGTGCTTCTACAGCCGGGTTCCACCAGGGATCGACGTGTATCACCGTATCTGCCTCAGTCAGGTTCAATCCGACTCCTCCTGCTTTCAAACTGATAAGAAAAACGGGGACGTCCTTCTCCTGAAAGCGATTCACGACTTCACTACGATTTCTCGTTGAGCCATCTAGGTAACAGAAATCCACTCCTTTGGCAGCGAGATCGGGGACCAGAATTTGCAACATCTCCACGAACTGGCTGAATACGAGGACACGGTGGCCACCTTCAATCGCTTCATCGAGCAGCTCGCCAAGCACCTCTGCCTTGACCGAGGCTTCGTCGTCTTTGACACCCTCCATTCCCAGCAGTCGCAGATCGCAACATGTCTGGCGCAGTCGCAGCAAGGCGGTCAGCGCTAGCATTCGCTGACGTCCCCCATCGGCATCGAGGATCGCAGAGCGGCTCTCACTGAGAAGCGCATCGTAGACATCTCGCTGCTTCGGTTTCAGATCGCAGTATACGACCTGCTCAATTTTTTCAGGCAGGTCTTTGGCGACCTCACTCTTGAGGCGGCGTAGTACCACAGGGCGCAATCTCCGCGAAAGCCGATCACGAACAGAAGCCGATGGCTCGCTGGAAGAAAGTGGCTTTTCGAAACGCTCAGCAAAATCCTGACGACGCCCGAGATAACGAGGTAGAGCAAATTGCACAATCGACCACAAATCACGAACTGAGTTCTCCACCGGTGTTCCCGTCAAAGCGAAGCGATACGTGCCC
>JAKMGR010000462.1 GCA_022424805.1 Verrucomicrobiales bacterium | reverse complement strand
GTCGATCGTCGCGCTTCCGGCCAATTCTCGGACTCCCTGAAGGCGAATAACTTCCCGCCCTAGCCACGAAGCTTTGGCGCGATCAAATTCTTCCTTGGTCAGGCCTTCTCTTCGCAACAAAATAATTTCATCGAGCATCTCCTCCTGAACTCGATCGAGATTCTCTGGAGAAGTTGATGCGTAAAAAATTACGAGACCTGGCTCAAGACCCTGCATTCGAGTTGAACCTACAGAATAGGCGAGTCCCAACTCCTCTCGGATGCGAATGAACAAGCGCGAAGCCATGTCACTGCAGGCCTCATCGATCAAATCCAGCGCCGGGTCATCAGGATTGGTCAAATCACCGACACGATATCCAATCAACAAAACGGCCTGCTCTTTCTCGTGTTCGAGCTCTACCACTTTCCCGTTGGGTTCTGGAAAGGGGAAACTCAATCGGGTCGTGAATTCCCGGGCTCCTTTCGGCAAGTCGGCTTCAAATCGCGCTCGCAGGAGATCTTCGGCCTTGTCCAAATCGAGATCGCCGAAAACACCGACAACGCCATTTCCACCAACGGTAAGTCGCTGGTGCATCGACACGACGTCCTTCCGCCCGAGACCTGGCAAAGAGTCATTCGTGCCGCTCATCTCAAGAGCATAGGGATGATCCCCATACAGCTCTTTCCGCAGGCGTTTCATTGCGACGGAGAACGGACGGTCGAGCTCAGCTTTGATTTGAGCAAGCTGGAACTGCTTTTCTTTCTCCAGAACCTTTTCAGGAAAGGCTGCATCAAGGATGGTTTCCCCTAACAATTCGACAACGAGGTCGAGATCAGGTCGCATCGCGTAGGCGGATACGCCAAATGTATTTTTCCCGATCGAGCTCCCAATTCCTCCGCCGACCGATTCGATAGCTTCAGCAATTGCATCACCAGAACGCTTTTTCGAATCCTTCACCAAGAGGCGCGACATCAGTCGAGTGACTCCATTTTTCTCCGGCGTTTCTGCGAGTAGTCCGCCCCGAAATACGCCACTCGCCTGTACGAACGGAATGCGATGGTCGGCCAACAGCAGAGCCGTTAGTCCGTTGGGGAACTCAATCTTGCGAATGTCTTCTGATCGGGAAGTTGCCGATGAAACCGATTTCGTTTTTTCCTCACCTGCCGGAGCAAGACCAACCCGAGTGAAACGCGAAGGCGTCAGGTATTCGCCCGCGACTCGTTTAACCATATCGACATCGACGGCCTGTACTTCTTCCACATAGTCGCGAGTGTAGTCGAGATTGCGAGTCAGCAGCCAGTTCGATCCCAGATCCGAAGCAACCCCTCGCGCTGACGTCAGGATCGAAAACTGCGAACTAAGGGCCAGGTTTTTTGCTTTCTTCAGTTCTTCCTCCGTGATTCCCGTTTCCACAAACCGAGCCAATTCCTCAAACACGGCATTTTCCGCTGCTTCCTGTTTTTCCGGTTCCGTGTCAAAACTGAAAACAAGCTGTCCGGGAAACGAAGGCGTATAGGCATAGGCCCCGATCGAATGAGCGAGCTGCTTCTCTTCCCGAATCTTTCGGTAGAGGTGAGAGCTGCGTCCATCGCCAAGAATCGCGGTCATCAAATCCATCGCGGGAACCACCGGGTGCGATCCGTCAGGAGCCGGAAAACCAATGCGAGTGCGGTGCAGTTCCGTAGGAAAATCAACCGTCTCGGAGCGGACTCCCATCTGGGTCGGCTCACTTGGAAAAATGACGGGAGATCTCCGTCGTCGTTTCAGGTCTCCCAGTTTTTCTTCAATCGCTGCGACGACTTCATCGGTGTCCACATCCCCCGCAATAACCAGAAAGAGATTGTCCGGTGAATATTTTTCGCGGTAATACCCGTAGAGATCGTCGCGGGAAAGCTCGTTAAAAAGATCGAGATAACCGATTACCGGATGGCGGCAGGGATGAACTGCGTAGGCTGTCCGGAAGAGCAATCTTCCCAGAACCTGCTCGGGATTATCTTCGCCCATTGCGATCTCACGACGAATCACATCCGATTCACTCTCAAATTCGTCTTCGGGAAGCTCCGCGAATCCCACCACGTCACAAAGCACGTCCAGACAGGTTTTGGAACCGGAAGAGGGAGCATCGATCCAGTAGACGGTGCGATCAAAGGACGTGTAGGCATTGATGTAACCGCCTTCGGCCTGGACAGTCTGCGCAATCTCGTTTGCGTTGCGACGCGCCGTCCCCTTGAAAAGCATGTGTTCAAGGAAATGCGACATTCCTGCACCAAGCCAGTCACCTTCGTGAATGCTTCCCGCGCGGCACCACGCCTGCAGGCTGACGACAGGGGCCGAATGATCCTCGCTAACGATCACCTCCAGCCCGTTGTCCAGCGTTCTGGCGGTTGCGCTGGATCTGGGAAAAACGATTGGGTCGCTCAAATTTCGCTGGGCTTGGCAGGTTGATTCCCACGAGCAGGTGGTTCGTTGCCTTCGTCCCCGGACCCTGTCAGATCGATCGTTCCTGCAGGACGAAAGGGATCCAGAAGCTCTTCTCGAAGATTCACGACACCGGCGAAATCTGCTGGTGAATCATCCTCGG
>JAKMGR010000105.1 GCA_022424805.1 Verrucomicrobiales bacterium | reverse complement strand
CGTCAGGTAGCTGATACCCGATCCCCTGCTTCACTTCGCGAAAAAGATCGACGAGTTCCGCGTCGGTCAAGAGCAAGGCATTGGCAGGGCCGAGCGAGAAATCGCGAAGCACACTGCCATCCGAGTCGCCCCAGAGAACTGTCTTATGAGTCGCACCACCCTCGATTCCGACTACGGAAAGGCCTGATGACTTCCTTTCTCAAGGATTGCTGCCGGAACGACTAGTCGGCAGCAGCGCCGGACGGCTCTTTCTTTTCTCGAAAGAGAAACGCAAAAACAACCAGAATCACGATCAGGTAAGCCACCGGCAGCATCCAGAACTGTTTCCATTCCGAAAAGGTCGCTTCTTCACCCATAATTTTCGTCGCGTAGTAACCGCTGAGAACCTGGGAACTGATCAGGAATGCAATTCCTTGAGTAAAGACCGTGAGCAATCCCTGCGCCTGTGCCCGCACCTTTTCATCGACGTGCCGGTCGACATAGAGATAGCCTGACACAAAGACAAAATCGTAGGAAAATCCATGCAGTAACACGCCAAATAGTGCCAGAGAGGTAACCGCGCCCTGCAGTACAGCTCCGTCAGCCAGGCTACCTGCCGCAGTTGCGAAAACGAAGTAGCGCAGGATCCAGCAAAAGATGCCGATGATCATCGTCCATTTGATTCCGAATTTTTTCAGGAAAATCGGGAGCACGAAAAACAGAACGGGAAGCTCCGCAATCTGCCCCCAGGTCAAAAACGCGGTCGTCTTTTCCATTCCGGCCTGGCCTAGGAATGGGCCGAGGTTCGCCCAGTATGGCATGAAGGCGCAGCAAACGAGCAGCGAGGCAATCATGAATACAGCGAAAGAGAATTTCTTAAAATACGGAAACGTCCCTGCACCGACAAGTTCGCCGAAAGACACTTTCTCCCCTTTCGCTGGTGGTGGTGTTCCCGGGAGAAAGAAGGAATAAACCCCAACTACCAAGGCAGCGCCGGCAGCGACATAACACTGGTAGACTGATATGTCGTATTGGAACACAAAACTGATCGCGAGACCTGCCGCAATCCATCCCAGGGTGGCAAAGATTCGAACGCGCGGATAGTCACGCTCTGAATCGGCAAGGTGCTTCAGACAGATCGTATTCGAAAGTCCCAGCGTCGGCATGAAGCAAAGAGAGTGAGCGAGAAGCAGACCAATGAAAAGATTCGGATTTTCCGGATCAGCGAAATTCGGGGCCGCGGCAATGAACACGGCGGAAAGAATCATCAGGATTCCCTGCAACCGTTCCGCGTTCATGAATCGGTCCGCAAAAATACCAATGAAAAATGGCGTTACGATGGCCGCAATGGGAGTGCAGGAATAGGCGTTGCCAATTGCCTGAGCACTGAATCCAGCTTCGAACATAAACCTCCCGAGGCCTGCGAACCACGCTCCCCAGGTGAAGAACAAAACGAACATCATCACGCTGAGCGTGGTGAAAAGCGAAAGCGAATTACGAGTCGAAGCGGATGAAGACATGGGATGAGAGAATTGCAGAAGCGTCTCTTATGCCCTCATCGGCAGGTCGATGACAAGCCAAGACCACCTCAGAATTGCGTAACGGTCGCGCTCCTATTTCGCGGTGCGATCCAACTTCCCCCGGCCTGAAATCGACGGCATATCTTCTGTCTTGTATGAACCTGGGTCGATCTCTTGATACTGGAATTCCGAAAAGCGGATTCGTGTGACTCGGCCCGGAGCCATGCCATCAACGACATTCAGTTCCGCAGGCCTCTGCTTGCCGAGAAAATCCCGAAAGCGACTGTAGAAAACAGTTTTCAGAACTCGTCCCGTCGAGGAGAAGCACTCTACCTTCGCCGGAAATTGTCGCTTGTCCCTTTGATCAGGGACCGATTCGGAAGAGGTGTTTCAGTCCACGAATGTAGATGCTGTCACCGACCACTGCCGGCGTAGCGGAAGCTTCCTCTCCGAGAACAGATTTCCCGAGAACCTCCAATTCACGGCCAGGTTTGAGAATGTGCATCGTCCCACTTTGGTCGAGCATGTAGATTCTGCCGTCCGCCAGGATCGGGGAAGCATAAAAACCGTCATCCGCGAAATCGACCCAGAGCTCTTCCCCAGTTTTGGCATCGTAACAGGCAAAGCTACCGTCATCGGAACAACAGTAGAGCAGTCCCTCGTGAAGCAGGGC